>JAYVSG010000151.1:0-7255 GCA_043775535.1 Candidatus Omnitrophota bacterium | reverse complement strand
ATCAAAATTTATTGAAAAACCCTTCCCGACGACGCTCCGTCGAATTATAATACCAAAGTATTTATATCTACTAGATTCTAAATCGGTTAGGGAGGAATGAATATGTTCCGGTATTGTTCTCGTATTTTTCCCCTGTTTTCCGCATTATTCCTTCTCATCAGCGCCAATGCCATGGCAGCTGGTTCGGGTGCTTTTCGCGCAGAGCTTTTAGATGCTGGTGCACAAGGTAAGGGGTCTGCTTTTGTGGGTGAGGCCAATACCCCGGCAGCTGTTTATTACAACCCTGCTGGTTTGAGCCAGATCAAGACGACACAGATCTCTACTGGCGGAGCGATCATCATGCCGCAGGTCAATTATGAAAATGCAGCAGGTGCTGAAATTCAGATGCGCCGCAATACCTTCATGATCCCGCATACATACGCGGCCGTTCCTATATCCGAGAACTTGACCTTTGGTCTTGGTGCAACATCCACCTTTGGTTTGGGTACGGAGTGGGCGCAGGACAGTCCGTTGCGTTATGTGGCCACCGAGACGGTTCTTGAAGCCAAGAATTACATGATCACAGCCACCTATAAGATAAGCGATCAGTTGTCCTTTGCGGTCGGTGCGGACAATGATGATGCGAAGGTGAGCAAGAAGAACAAGATCTTCCAATCTACCGGCGCAGATGACGCGGATTTCCAGCTCAAGGCTAAGGACAGTGCATGGGGCTACCGTATTGCCACCATGTACAAGATCAATGAGCAAAATCAGATCGGTTTGATGTACCGCAGCCGCATCAAGCATGAATATAAGGGCAAGTTGTATTTGGATGGGTTAAATACGGCTAATACTAATTTTGGCCCGGGTGTGGGTTACCAGGGTGTTTTCGGCGGAACTTCTTATGAGACCCGAGGAAGTGAGAAGTACACCTTGCCGCAGAGTTTGGTGCTGGGGTACAGCTTTAAACCTACGGACAAGTGGACCTTCAACGCGGACTTGGAGTGGATGGACTGGTCCAGCGTTAAGCGTGAAGCTCTTAATATTTGGGATGAAACAGATCCCACCCGGCTTGCGGTTCTGAATACTGGAAATCCTGTCAATCGGGATTGGAAGTCAGTGCTCTCAGAATCGCTTGGATTTGAGTATGCGGCGACCGATCGTTTGAGGGTGCGCGGCGGGTACTATCATCATGACACGCCGATCCCGGAAGCAAGCTGGGATCCGGGTATCCCGGACAGTGATTCGCACGGGTTTAATGCGGGTTTTGGTTACGACTTAAGCAAGAATGTGACCTTGGACATGGCGTATACCCTGATGATCTACGAAGCCCGTAAGATCGATAATACCGTCGGAAATTCTTCTGGTGGGGTTGATGGGAAGTATGAGCAGATTGCAAACATGTTGGTCTCAACAATTACGTATAAGTTTTGATGGCTTTGTAGGTTCTTCTAGTTGAAGCTAATCAAATTTTATCAATTAGAATAGGCTTCATAGAGTGTACATGTTGAATAAGATTGCAGTTTATTTTAGATTTCTTAGGCGCAGAGTGTTTGTGTTAATACGGCAAGCGATTGGGCTTTTTTTTGGTTTATATTTGAGAAGAATTAATGGTCTTGAACATTTGCCTTCAAAAGGACCCTGCTTAATTGTATCCAATCACTTGAGCTACTTAGATTCTTTAATTGTTTCGTCCATTTATAGGAAGCGATACATAGTTATTCTTGCGAGTAATGAAATTAAGAAACAACCACTGATGCACTGGTTGTCAAAATTAAACGTTACGATATTTGTTGATACGGAAAGAAATAGCACAACTTATCTGAAAGAGTTAATTAGGCTCTTAAAACGAGACCATATTGTTTTATTATATCCAGAAGGAACAAGGTCTAGGCAAGGTAAGATGAATGAGCCTAGATCTGGTTTTGTAAAAATTGCGCACTCGTTGGGAGTTCCTTTACTTCCGTGGGGGGTAAAAGGAAGTTTCGAAATACTTCCTCCGCACAGAATATTTCCACGATTTAGAAGATGTGAAGTCTTTTTAGGAAAACCGGTAAAAATTAATAGGGATAATTTCGATGCAAGATTCTTTGATGAAAAGAATAATCTAACCAAACAGGGGATAGATGTCATCGGGTATCAAATCATGAATGGAATAGCTTTAATGGTTAATCAGGATTGGGATGATGCGGCCTGTTCTAAAATTAAATTGCTCGGAGTAGATTTTGAAGGCAACAATTGCCATATTTGATTTAGATGGCGTAATTATTAGAGGCCAGTCTTTATTTTATTTAGTGCGATATCTTTTAGCCAAAAAGAAGGTATCGTTTTTTTATTTTATTAAGATTCTATTGTGGTTTTATTTGTATAAGGTTGGCGTTATTAAAGATGCTGTTTCTGCCCGAGATAAGTTTCTTGGAGTTACTAAGGGCTGGTCTGTTCATGACTCCCAAATATTCTTAGATGACTTTTATGTGAGTTATCTCCAAGATAAGATAATAAAAGAAATAAGATTATTTATTCAAGAGCATAAAAGAGCAGGGCATCTAGTTTTAATTGCTTCCGCATCGATAGAGCCGTTAGTAAGTATCATAGCTAAAGATCTTGAGGTAGATTTCTTTGTCGCGAGTACTCTCAAGGTGTCTAATCAGATGTATACAGGCGTTAGCAATGAAATAGCCTATGGGGATAGAAAATTACAAATGGTTAAGAATTTCTTATTAAGATCTAAAATTGTTCCAGATGAGACATATGCGTATTGTGATGATCGATCAGATTTGCCGCTATTAAGTTTCGTGAATCACCCTGTTGTAATTAATCCATCAAAAGAACTTAAAGATATTGCCGTTGCTAAGAATTGGAAAATTTATGATTTTTAGTTCGTTATCTTTTGTTGAAAAACTTTACATTGTCACTTCTTACATTACTGCTTTAGGAAGTTTTCTTCTGGGCGTTTTTGTTTATTTAAAGAACAAAAAGAAAAGAGTAAATCGCGTATATTTTCTAACAAGTTTAAGTGTTTTTGTGTGGAGTTTTGCTCTTATTTTATGTCATTCCCATGAAGATATTCGTAGCAGCTTATTTTGGAACAAGATACTACATTTAGGGGCAATCTTTATACCAATTACATTCTTTCATTTTGTCGTTGAGCTAAAGAATTTATATAAAAAGAAAGGATTTGTTCTTAAGATCGGGTATTGTCTTGCTTTCTTGTTTGTGGCCTTGCTCTTTACAGATTTCTTTATAAAGGGGGTAGGTCCTAAATATGATTTTAGAGTCTGGCCGATTCCGGGGTATTTCTATCCACTTTATATGCTGTATCATAATTTTTATGCTACGTATTCTTTATATACAGTCTACGTAAACTTTAAGTTAGAAAAGGGCATAGCTAGAGAGCAATTAAAGTTTATTCTTATTGGTGTTTCCATTGCTTTTTTGGGCGGGGGAACTAATTATTTATATTCCTACAACATGCCCTTTCCCCCAATAGGAAATCTTTTTGTATTTTTGTATGTCGTATTCTTGGCGTACAGCATTGTTAAGTATAAATTGATGGACATAAGTATTGTATTTACCCGTGTTGGAATATTTATCACGGTCTATTCTTTAGTCTTAGGTATTCCAGTTTGGATGGGATTCAAGTTGTTAGGAAAGGGTCTGTGGCTTTTACCTGTTACGATTATGGGAATATTTGCAACAGCTGGTCCATTTATTTATTTATATCTTCAGAAAAGAGCAGAAGATGCTCTCTTACAAGAACAGCGGCGCTACCAAACAACTCTTCGTCAAGCCTCCGCAGGTATGGGGAGGGTAAAGGACCTCAAGAAATTATTAAATCTTATCGTTTATGTTGTGACCAGGGCTGTTCGATTAGAGCATGCGCTTGTTTATGTGCAGGATCCCACAAAAAACCAGTTTATTCTGGGGGCTTACAAGCGTCGTAGCGGCCAAAGTAATTTTGTTAAATCGATGTCGGTTAATTCTTCTTTGATCACGTATCTGATCGAAAAAGAATCTCCCATAGCATACGAAGAGCTCAAGCAAAATATACAGGACAATCCCGATGCTGATCTTGTGGCCATTGAGAAGATTATATTGGAATTGGAAGGGGACCTCGTTTTTCCGATCCTCATTGAGAAGAAATTACTCGCCGTTGTTGTATTGGGCAAAAAAGAATCAGGAAAATCTTATACTGAGGACGATCTTTCGGTTTTTTCGATCCTTGCTAATCAAGCTGCCCTGGCCATTGAGAATGCTCAATTCTACGAAGACATGAAAAAGACCAAGAGCAGTTGTTCCAAGCCGAGAAGATGGCGACCATCGGTACGATGGCCGACGGTCTTTCCCATCAGATCAACAATCGTTTCCATGCCCTTGGATTCATTGCAGGGGATGCCCTGGATACAGTGAAGATGTGCAAAGATAAGCCAATGGATGATAGCCTTAAGGAGGTCATGCAGGATCTTGAAAGGGCCTTGGGCCGTATCCAGGACAATGTCGTCCAGGGAGGCGAGGTTGTTCAAGGGCTTTTAAGGTATACCCGTAAGGGTGATGCCGGGTTTACGGCCATTGATTTTGACCAGGCTTTTAAGGCGGCTTTTGAGATGGCTCAATTCAAGATCAAGACGCATGAATTGAAGGTTATCCGGGCCTATGATGCGGCGGCCATTCCAAAGATCAGGGGAAATTTTACGCAATTGCAGGAAGTGTTTTTTAATCTGACGGACAATGCCTACGACGCGATGATGCAGCGTAAGGCTGAGAAAAAAGAAGAAGGTTTCCAGCCAACCTTGACCATTCAAGTTGGGCCGGCTGTTGATGGGTTTATGGAGATCATCTTTGAAGATAACGGCATCGGTGTCAAAGAGGATGATTCTCATAAGCTATTCACTCCATTCTTTACCACCAAGCTCTCCAGCAAGAGGGGAACCGGGTTGGGTCTTTATGTGATCAAGAAGATCATCGAGGAGAACCATAAGGGCGTGGTCGAAATGGTCTCGGTATATATGTCCGGCACGCAGATGAAATTGCGATTACCGGTTGAAGTGGTGTAGAATATTATATAGACTTAAATGCAGAGGGACGTGCCCATGCCTAAATTATTGATCGTTGATGATGAAAGTGATATCCGGGAATTCGCCAAGAATTTCTTTAAGAAGCGCGGCATAGAAGTGTTGACCGCGTCCGGGGGCGTACAGGCCTTGGAGATCATTAACGAATCTAAGCCCAATCTTGTGCTTCTTGATGTGCGCATGGAGGAGCTCAGCGGTATCGAGACCCTGCGCCAATTACGCAAGACGAACAATAATACCAGGGTCATTATGGTCACCGGCGTTGAGGAAGAGGAGACCATAAAAGAAGCCAGCAGTCTTGGCGTAATGCATTATGTCCATAAGCCTTTGATCCTCGAAGAGCTTGAAAAGATCGTGCTTGCCCAGCTGCAGGCACCGTAATATTATGCCTCCTCTAAAGATCGACTATAAGAAGGAATTGGAAGCGGCCTCCAAGGGGATGATCCTGATCCATGATCCCCGGCTTCTGATCAAGCTTATTGTCCGGTCGATTGTCCAGAAGGTCCGCATCGAACATGCGGGAATGATCCTTTACGACCCCTTAAAAGATTCCTACGTTCTATCGATCTCCCGCGGCGATCCTGGTTCTAGGATCCCTGAAGGTTTTATCCGTTTTGATAAGAAGAATCCCATCATCAAGCTCTTCATTGAGAAAGAATACAAATACCTCGTCGAGAATCGCAATGCCATCGTTTCAGAGGACATCAATAAATTGATCTGGCAGGAAAGTGTCATTTCCAACGGCAACGGCACCAAGCAGCTCTTGCAGGATGTTAGCATGCAAATGCCAAAGTTGAACGCGGTGGCATGTGTTCCTGCTTTTCATCAGCACCAGTTGCTGGCCATTCTTTTGCTCGGGCAGAAGCATGATGGGGGGCGCTTCGACCAGGAAGAATTAGATTTCTTTTCCGCCTTGGCATCCGATGTGGCCATGGCCATCCGTAACGCACAGCTGTTCGATGACCTTAAGCGTGAAGCAGAGCGCAATCGCAATCTATTTATCCAGACCACCATCGCCTTGGGTTCTGCGATCGAAGCCAAGGATGCCTATACACATGGGCATACGGAGCGTGTGACGAAATATGCGCTGGCTATTGCCCGTCAAATGGAAGCTTCCGGTATTTGTGAATTCCCATCCAAATTCTTTGAGAATCTGTATATAGCAGGCCTTTTGCACGATATCGGGAAGATCGGTGTTTCGGAATCCATATTGACCAAGCAGGATAAGCTGACCGATGAAGAATATGAAGTGATGAAGACACATACCACGCGTGGTGCCGAGATCTTGGCGCCTTTGACGGGTTTTGAAGAGGTCATCAATGGGGTCAAATACCACCATGAGCGCTATGATGGTAAGGGCTATCCGGATGGCTTAAAGGGGGAAGATATACCGATCATTGCTGCGATCATCGGTGTTGCCGACACCTTTGATGCGATCACGACAGACCGCTCCTACCGCAAAGGCATGAGCAAGGAGATTGCGATCGCGGAGATACAGAAATATTCAGAAAAGCAGTTTAACCCACGTCCGGTAAAAGCCCTTATTGAGCTTTATCATAAGGGTGAACTGTAAGGTAGTTCGATAATAAACGTGGTTCCGCTTCCCGCTGTGCTCTCTACGAATATCCTTCCTTGATGGTTCTTGATGATCTCATGAGTAATGGAAAGTCCTAGGCCGGTGCCTTGGTCCTTTTTGGTAAAGAAAGGATCAAAGATATGGGAGATGTCTTCAGTTGCTATCCCTGCGCCGGTGTCTTGTATCTTGATGAGGATATTCTCCGGGCTCGATGCGGGAGAAGTCAGTAGGGTTAATTCACCTCCGCCAGACATGGCTTCCACGGCGTTAAGCAAGATATTCAATAAAGCTTGTTTGAATTGGTTGTTATCTAGCCCAAGAAGTATGTCTGATGGCAGGCGGTAATGTTTAATGACCCTAATGTTATGTTTGATGAGGTCATTGCTGAGAAATTCGATCGTGCCATCTAAAAGTGCATGAATATTGGTTGGTTTGATGTGAAGTGGGGCCGGTTTTGCAAAATCCAATAATTCATGTACTAGGGTATCGATCCGGTTAACTTCATAAGCAATAATGGGAGCAAATTTTCTCAAGAATTCTTTGTCGTCCATCTTTTTGGGTAGATATTCACTGAAGGTCTTAAGTGGTGTGAGAGGATTCTTGATCTCATGCGCCATGCCGCTGGCAA
>JAYVSG010000150.1:0-2405 GCA_043775535.1 Candidatus Omnitrophota bacterium | reverse complement strand
GAGTATTTCAATAAGCGGGTGGCGGCCAAGGTGGAAGGGATGATCTATTTGATGCAGCCTATGCTTCTGGCTTTTGCCGGAGCATTATTAGGGGGCATTGCGGTTGCTTTCTTAGTACCGATCTATGGCAGTTTGACGAAGATCGCAGGTGGTTAATGGCAACATCAAACAAGGAGGGTGTATGAACAAAAAGGGTTTTTCATTGGTTGAATTGGCAATAGGTCTGGCGGTAATAACGATCTTGATCCTGACGATCTCCATGTCATCGGGGATAAGGGACAATGCGCGTGTCCAGTCTGCGGCAAACAGTGTGCAGACCTTGCGGTCCGCAGCAGAGAATTATGTCGCTGCCGGGAAGTTGAATTATGCCGGCTTAAGTGTGGAGGCCTTAAAAACAGCGCAATTGCTGCCGAGTAATTTCAGCAGCAACAAGACCAATCCTTGGGGTGGTGATTTTGCTGTGGCGGCGAATGCCTCTAATGTCACGCGTTTTGATATCAGCTTGAGCGGTATGGCCAAGACGGAGGGCGATAAGTTGACCGCGTATTTCAATAACAGCTCCACGGCTGCTGCCTTTGATGACAGTAAAAGTTCATGGACCGTTACTTTTTAAGAAGGCAGGGGTTCTCCCTGATCGAGCTTTCCATTGTGATGGGTGTTGTGGCTGTCCTGGCCATGGCCGTGTTGCCTATTGCCGTGCGTACCCTTGAGATCAAGGCTGGAGAGAAGGCCATTGCTGAGGTGGCGATCATCCAGGGGGCTGCCATGAGGTTCTATAATGAGCGTAAGTCCTGGCCTGCGGACTTGGGCCAGTTGAAGAGTGCGGGTTATTTGAATGCCAATTGGTCTTTATTGAATCCATGGAGTGATCCGTATCTCATCTCTTCAACGGCAAAGACCCTGGCTGTTTCCACCCAAGTTCCCGCCAATATGGTCCCAATGCTCAGTGCGCGGTTATTGCAGTCTTCCGTTACCGGTACAACGGTTACAAGTGTGATAGGCGCGGGCCTTGATGATTCTGTTGCCCCAGGGGTGATAGCGGCCTGGTCTGGTGCGATCGCTGATATTCCTGCGCACTGGTCATTATGCGATGGGACCAACGGCACCCCAGACTTGAGGGATAAATTCATTGTGGGCGCACGGCAGGATGATGGCGGGATCCCTAAGACAAATATTACGGGCATCTTGAACAGTTCCGGCGGCAGTATCAGCCATGATCACGCAGGAGTGACCGGGCCGCATGCCTTGACCATTGCGGAAATGCCAAGACATCACCATGGATATATGGCCACGCCATGGACAGGTTCGATGTATGACGGGCATTCATCTCCTTTAATGACCCAGCAGGTTTCTGGAAATACGGACGATACGGGTGGGGATCAGCCCCATACACATCCGATCGCCCTAGACCAACATCTGCCTCCATATTATGCACTGGCTTTTATCATGAAACAGCCATGATCCTTCTTCTGTTCTTGTTAATGGTGCCGTTCCCTGCGCATGCCCAAGTGGATCAGGGAACAAAGGGTGTTCTGGAGTTGATGTCCCGTACGGATTGGCAGTGCATGCAACTTAAGGTAAGTGCCTGTCCAACGCCTAATCCGCCCTTCGTGGGTGTGCGTTTCCAGTATTGGGAGCCTTCGTTGTTCATGGAAACGGTCAAGTCTCCTGGTGATTATGTTATCCGTGAGATCGGGGCGCCTTTGCGGGAAGCTTTGCATTCTTTGAATAAGGATCATACCAGCACTTCTTCATCCCAGGCCATGGGTGGGATGAATTTACAGTTCAATGAAGCGCATTTATATGATTATCCCCTTAAGGTGGTCGAGCAGGCGGTGATGTGCCCTTCGACCTTGGGGGATAATCTCATGATCCGGTATCTGTCGGAGCTAAATAGCCGCAATTGGAGGCAGGGAGAATTTGAGCCGAGCCTTCCTTTGATGCTAGGGGATTGGGGGCCTTTATATCCACGGATCGGGTTCCTGGTGCATTTTAGTTCCATGGTTGCTTCAGCAACGACATGTATGCGGGCGGTAAATATTATCGGGGCGGGGCCGAATATTGTTATAGACAAGGTGCAGATGGTCCATCCATATAAGACCAGTTGTATGCCGATCGGGGCCAATATGTCCTTAATGGATGGGTTGCATGCCGGGGATGGTCGTTATGTATGGATCTATTGGCGTTATCGTGATTGCTGCCGTTCTGTTTCAGGCTGATCTTTGTCTTGCCGGTAATTCATTCGGTCTGGACAGGCTGGATTATTTCTCCAACCATGAGCATGTTTTGGGGGACGGATTAAAGAAGGTGCAGGAACCGATCGATTGGCGTGAACCGGTCATGGGTAATGACGGCAAGATGACCTACTATGTGCCACCCGTGCCGGTATTACGTCTTTTGGATGA
>JAYVSG010000149.1:0-6773 GCA_043775535.1 Candidatus Omnitrophota bacterium | reverse complement strand
GAAGTTAGGCGTCGAGTGGGAGCAGTTGCCGGCCAGGGTCGGCCAGCAGGCAGAATACAGCAATACCGTCCAAGGGGAACTGTCGCTCACGGAGAAATTTTCCTTCAATGTCGCCGAGAAGCTCTTTTCTCAGGGACAGAACACGACCACAACCTCCCCGAACGTCTCCCGCCGTCAGGATGAATCCGAATTCCTGCTCAAGTACAAGAATACATTTTGACAAAAAAATTTTGTACGTTATGGTACTTAAAATACTAAATCAGTATCTATGGAATGGGCAGCCCTATGTCTAAAGAAAAGATCCTCAATGCCGCGGAAAAGCGCATGCTCAAATTTGGTTACCGCAAGGTGACCATGGATGAGCTTGCTACCGACCTGGGGATGAGCAAGAACACCATTTACAAGCATTTCACCGGCAAGGAAGAGATCGCCGCTCATCTGATCAAGCGCCTGCAGCAAAGGATCAACAGCGGACTTAGCCACATCGAGGATACGGAGCGTGACTCCTTGAAGGTGTTCTCCAGCAGCATCCTGCTTTTGCGCAAGCAGTTGGGGCCCTGGTTTGAGCAGTTCTTCCATGAACTGCCTTCTGAATTGCCGGTTTTGTGGGAAGAATTCTTGAGATATAGGAATGAGAAGATCTTGGATATCCGCACCTTTGTGGTGAAGGGGATCAAGAAGGGTGTTTTGCGTGATATCAATGCCTCGATCGCGGTGCAGGCATATTTGGGTGCGGTCAAGGCCGTCATGGAGCCTAAGTTCCTGGAACAGGAAAAGTTGACCTTTGAACAGGCTTTGGGAGAGGTTCTGGATATGTGGGCTAGGGGCATTTTAAAGAAAACAGGAAGGAAATAATGCGGGTAAGTTCAATGATATGGACGGCCATGGCATTATGTGCGTCCTCAGTCTCGGCTTTTTCTGCGGACAAGGCGGAGTTTTTGAACTGGCAGTACAAGTTGAGTGCGGAAGAGCGCATGCGCTATGAATATAAGGAAGATTTCGATTTCAATGAGAGCCGGAAGGATAATGGCGGCCTCATTTTTCATCGCCTGCGGCTGAATACCATGGCGTCCTTGACCGATGAATATCTAAACGACCGGGCCCAGATCTTCATCGAAGGATTGGATGCTCAAACCGGTGGCTACAGGATCAAGGCCCAGGCCAATCAGACGGACGATCTTGATCTTCACCAGGCCTACGTCAATCTTGTGAAGCTCGGCGGTTCTGACATTTCCGTCAAGCTGGGGCGTCAGGAGTTAAAATACGGCAAGGGCCGTTTGATCGCCGCGCCGGTGTGGGCGAACCGCATCCGCGCCTTTGATGCCGGGGTGGTGCGTTATGAGCACAATGGCTTCTATGCCGATGCCTTATATGGCCAGGATGTGAAGTACGATGATGACAAGTTCAATGGATCTCGCAATGAGGAAATGCTGACCGGTATCTACGGCGGTTATCAGGCCAATAAGATGGCTCCCTTGTTCGAAGGGTATTATTTGGGCATGATCGATATTAAGGGCACCAATGATACCCATCGTTATACAGTGGGTGGCCGGGTGCAGTTAACGCCGCAGCCGGGGCTGGTGGCAGACCTTGAAGTCCCGATCCAGTTCGGGAAGGCGGGCACCACGACGGCAGGCGCCAAGACCATCAGGGCCTGGGCTTTGCACGCGGATATCACCAAGAGTTTTGAGGAAATGACCTGGAAGCCAAAGCTGGCTGTTGGATATGATCAGGCATCGGGGGATAAGGACTCTAATGACAGTGTGAGCAATACCTTTATGCCTTTATATCAGAGTACACATGAGCCCTACGGCTTGATGGACCTGGTGCGCTGGCAGAATGTGTGCAATCCGGAAGTCAGCCTTACGGTGAACCCGACCGAGAAATTCCGTTTCACCCCGCAAATGGATTTCTTTTGGCTGGATAGCAAATCAGACTCCTGGTATGGTTCTTCGGGCAGTGCTACAAGGACCAAGACGAGTGGGGACCGCAATTATTACTTGGGCAGCGAAGCCTCAATACGTTTTTATTATGATTTTACCAAGAACATCAAGTTCGAAAGCGGCTATGCCCATTTCTTTACCGGCGGCTATATCAAGGACACCGGTGCGGATGATGATGCCGACTGGGTGTATTCACAACTTTCATTAAAATATTAAAGGATAGGCCATGAAAAAGATCCTACTGACAGTTTTATTGTTCCTAGCGATTCCTCTGCATGCCTTCGCGGGGGAGATGACCATTGCCGCCGCAGCCAATCTTCAGTTCGTGCTTGAGGAATTGAAGGCGGAGTTCACCGAGGAGACAGGCATCAAGGTGCAGAGCGTCCTCGGATCGTCAGGAAAGCTGACCACCCAGATCGAGAATGGCGCGCCCCTTGATATTTTCATGTCCGCGGACATGGACTATCCGAACACCTTGTTCAAGGAAGGTCTGGCCGTGGACAAGCCCAGAGCGTATGCGCAAGGGGTCCTGGTCTTATGGACGATGAATGAATTGGACCTTTCTAAAGGTACGGCAATATTGAATGATCCGACGGTCAAGAAGATCGCGATCGCCAGCCCTAAAACTGCACCATATGGACGTCAGGCGGTCAATGCATTGAAAGGCCAGGGATTGTATGCCGGCATTCAGTATAAGCTGGTCTACGGCGAGAATATCGCGCAGGCCAATCAATTCATCAGCACCCGTTCCGCGGACATCGGCTTTACAGCCAAATCCGTCGTAGTTGCGGCCAACATGGCAGGTAAGGGCAAATGGGTTGAGGTGCCGGACAAGGATTACGAGCCCATTTTACAAGGGGTTGTGGTCTTGAAGCACTCAGGAGCTTCTGCGGATGCTCAAAAGTTCTATGATTTTATTTTTTCTGAACCTGCCAAGGTGATTTTCAGGGATAATGGATATCGTGATGTTCCCTGATCTGAACCCTTTATGGCTGACCTTTAAGTTGGCTTCGGTCACGACGTTGATCCTGCTCGTGATCGGTATTCCCTTGGCTTGGTATATTGCCTTCATGACCCGCCGCAAGTCCCGCTATGCGCTGGAGGCCGTGGTCAGCCTGCCATTGGTGCTGCCGCCTACGGTCTTGGGGTTTTATCTTTTGGTCTTCATGGGTCCCAATTCCCTCTTGGGACATTTTTTTGAAAGCATTTCGGGTTTCCGTTTGGTTTTTTCTTTCCCGGGGCTGGTCATCGGCTCCGTGATCTTCAGTCTGCCCTTTATGGTCAATCCTATCAAGGCTGGTTTTGAGTCCGTACCGTTGTCGCTTGTTGAAGCGGCTCAGACGCTTGGAAAATCGGAACGTGAGATCCTTTTCAAGGTACTTTTACCCAATATTAAACCGGCCATCTTAGCCGGGGTGGTGATGGCCTTTATCCACACCGTCGGTGAATTCGGCGTGGTACTGATGATCGGCGGGAACATTCCAGGACGGACCAAGCTTGTGTCCATGGCCATTTATGAAGAGGTCGAGGCCTTGAATTTTGCCGCAGCCAACAGTTATGCGTGGATCCTGGTCGTGATCTCATTTGCCATTCTGTTCTGTTTCTACGTATTCAACCGCAGGGTCCGGGTCTTCTGATGATCGAGATCGATATTGCCAAAGAGTTGGATGGGAGCGAGGGGAAGTTCACCCTGCGGGCTGCATTTACGCTTGCGGCAGGTGAGTTTACGTCTTTATTTGGCCCCTCGGGTGCGGGTAAGAGTTCCATCCTTCGCATGATCGCGGGGTTGATGGAGCCGGATGAAGGTTCGATCCGGGTGGATGGAGTCCCTTGGTATGACAGCGCGGCCGGTATTCATTTGCCGCCACAGAAACGCCGCGTCGGCCTGGTATTCCAGGAATATAATCTTTTCCCCCACATGACTTTAAGGGAGAATCTCCTTTTTGCCCTGGATAAAGGGGCTGACCGGCAGGTGGTTGAGGATTTCTTATTCTTCGCAGGGCTTAAAGGCCTGGCCGATGCCATGCCGCGCACCTTATCGGGAGGGCAGAAACAAAGGGCGGCGCTTTTACGCGCCTTGGTCCGTAAGCCATCCGTGCTTCTGTTAGATGAGCCTTTTGCTGCCCTGGATATGCGCACGCGGGCGGTGATGCAGCAGGAGCTCTTGAAGATACAGAAGGAGATGGGAGTGGCAACGCTTTTTGTCAGCCATGATATTGCGGATGTGCTGCATCTGTCGACGAGTATAATGCTTCTGGAAGAGGGGAAGGTCGCGCCTTCTTCGAGGGAGGAGCTGGAGGGGTACAGGAATTTACGTTGACAGGAAGATTGTTTTTATTTATACTCTGGTAATACTTAGTATTACTTAAGGAGATCACATGGTTAAGCCCAAAGGCGTTGAAGTCATCACATTCAAGGTGGATCCGAGCTTATCGAAGCTGATGCGCGGGATCGAGAACCGTTCGGAGTTCATCCGCACGGCCATCCTGGAAGCATTGGACAATGTCTGCCCATTCTGCCGCGGTTCCGGTGTGCTGACCGAGCACCGCAAGAAGCATTGGAACGAACTGGCCAAGCACCATGACGTCAAGGAATGTAAGGAATGTCATGACCAGGTCCTGGTCTGCGGCAGTGGTCATTCTCATTAATTTGGAGGGGATATGAAGTTTTGTGTGGCTTTGATCTGGGCATTCATGTTCGTTATAGTCCCGTTCGCCCGGGCGGAAGAGGGTGGGAAGATAAAGGTAGTGGCAACGCATAGCATCCTGGGTGATATTGTGAAGAATATCGGCGGGGACAGGATAGACCTCACGGTGCTGGTTGGCCCGGACGGTGATGCACACACCTTTGAGCCCACACCTAAAGAAGGTATCGTCCTCGCGGAAGCGGTTCTCATTTTCGAGAATGGCCTGCATTTTGAACATTGGCTCAATGATCTCTACGCTTCTAGCGGTTCCAAAGCCCAACGGGTGACCGTGACCGAAGGTATTGAGACCATCACATTGGAGGGCGATGTTGACCCCCATGCCTGGCAGGATGTGAGCAATGCCATGGTGATGGCGGAACTCGTGCGTGAGGGCTTAAGTGAGACCGATCCTGCCAATGCCGCCTATTATAAGGAACATGCGGATAAATACCTGGCTGCGTTAGGGGAGCTGGATTATTTCATTATTGATACGCTTAAAGATATTCCCGAAGAGAACAGGAAGGTTGTCACTTCCCACGATGCCCTAGGGTATTATGCCAAACGTTACGGCCTTCAGGTCATCGGGGCTGCCATCCCATCTGGGACGACCGAGGCGGAAGACCCTTCAGCCCGGCAAACGGCCATGCTGTTGGACATCATCAAGTCTGCCGGCGTCAAGGCCCTGTTCGCGGAGAATGTCCATAATAAGAAACTGATCGAAACCCTTTCCCAGGAGACCGGTGTGCGTCTGGCACCGGACCTGTACACCGATGCCTTGGGTGCAGAGGGCAGTGAAGGGGACACCTATATCAAGATGATGCGCCACAACACGGGCATATTCGCGGAGTATTTGAAATAATGATCGCCTATTGCGGACACAAACACAGCGCTCCTCTTGGAGGCGCACCTGCCCTTGAGGTCAAAGGCCTGACTGCCGGTTATCCGGGCAGTGATCGGCCTGCGCTGAACCGTGTGGATTGTTCTGTCCCTGTCGGTAGTGTCCTGGCCCTGGTTGGTTCCAATGGGGCGGGGAAGTCCACGCTCTTCAAGGTGGCCAGCGGTTTATTGCCGGTGCAGGAAGGCAGTGTCCGCGTCTTCGGACATCCCCTGGGTGTCTGTCATCACCGGGTGGTGTACCTGCCGCAGCGCAGCGACATCGATTGGGCTTTTCCTGTTACTGTGTTTGACCTGGTCCTGACGGGCAGGTATGTCTATTTGGGATGGCTGCGCCGTCCCTCCGCAGAAGACCGTCAGATAGCGCACGAAGCCTTGCGCCGCATGGATGTGGAAGATCTTGCACAAAAGCAGATCAGCCAATTGTCCGGCGGCCAGCAGCAGCGCGTATTGATCGCACGTGCTCTGGCCCAGGATGCGGACCTTCTGTTATTGGATGAACCGCTCAATGCCGTCGATGCCAAGACACGTCTGACCGTGGCCAAGGTCCTCAATGCCTTGAAGGCGGAGGGAAAGACAGTGATCATGGCTACGCATTATTATGACAAGAGCGAAGCATTTTACGACGGGGCCATCTATCTGAAGGACGGGGAATTGGTCGATGCGGGCCATCATCTGCCTGGCCATGAAGGGTGTTGCCATCCATGATCGATTGGCTCATTGAACCTTTCCAATATGTTTTCATCCAGCGCGCGGCCATTGCGGCCGTGCTGGTCGGTCTTTTGTGTGCCGGGATCGGTGTTTTTGTGGTGCTGCGGCGCATGTCCCTGATCGGCCACGCCCTGAGCCACAGCGCCCTGCCAGGATTGGTGCTTGCCTTTTTGCTTGGCATGAATATTTTTGCCGGCGCCCTAGCTGCGACCCTTTTGACCGCACTGTTGATCGGGATCCTGTCCAAGGGCGAGGAAGTCTACGAGGACACGGCCATCGGCATGATCCCGACGGTGATGTTCGCCATCGGCATTCTTCTGATCAGTACTAGTAAGTCCTATAGGGACCTTTCTGCCATGCTCTTCGGGAATATCCTGGCGGTCACCAACCAGGACCTTGCTCTGATCACCGTGATCTGCCTGATCGTTTTCTTGGTGCTGGCATTATTCTATAAAGAACTGAAATTATTCTGTGTCGATCCCAATTATGCCCGGACCATTGGTATCCCGGTCAACTGGGTGCGCTACGGGCTCTTATTG
>JAYVSG010000148.1:0-8110 GCA_043775535.1 Candidatus Omnitrophota bacterium | reverse complement strand
GATCTCGATGTAATAGCCGAACACATTGTTGAAACCAACCTTCAGCGACGATATGCCGGTGCGTTTGATCTCATCGGCCTGGAATTGGGCCAGCCACTGGCGGCCGTTCTCCTGGATGCCCCTAAGATCGTCAAGGGCAGCATCGATCCCGGCCTGCACGATCTTACCTTCGGGTTTCCCTAGGGGAACATCGGGGTTGATGGTCCGGGTCAACAGCTCCCGCAGCGGGGGGACGTCGGCGATCTTTAATAAGGGATGGGCCAATCCATCGAGCGCCTCGGCAAGCAGGGGCGCACGCAGCAATCCCTGACGCAAGGCCAACAGGTCCTTGACCGAAGAACAGCCGCAGCTCAAACGTGACAGGGCTTTCTCCAGGTCAGGCATGTTCTTGAGGCATTCATGCAGCTTTTGGGCCGCAGCAGCGTTGTCCCGTAAAAGTCCAACGGCTCCTTGGCGTTCCTGAATGGCGACAACATTTTTCAAAGGGTGGTAGAGCCAGTAGCGGAATGCCCGTCTGCCCATGGGGGTCTGGCTCAGGTCCAGGGCGGACAGGACACTTTCCAATTCCAGGCCATAGTGTGCGGCCGGGGAAATGAAGACATGGTCGCCTTCGGCATAAAGCGCGATGCGGTCGATATGTTTGAGCGGGGTTTTGTTCATGGCCCGCAGGTATTCAAGCATGGCCCCGCAGGCGGATTGCGCCGCACCCAGCGCTTCGACGCCAAAGCCGTTGAGGTTGAGCACACCAAAATGTTCACAAAGGTTCTTCCGGGCCATGTCCTGGTTGAAGCACCAGTCGCTATAGGCAGTGGCCAGGATGTTCTTAGGCTTAAGCAGGGGATGGGCCAGCAATTCCCGGGCGGTATCCTCAGCGGATTCGGGATAGACACATTCAAAGACAGGAAGCTTGGAGAGGAGTTCAACCGCCTGCTGGGTATTCTTGACGATATTGGTATGGATGGTGCCGCCTGCGGTATCGCAGAATGAAAAGCCGATGCCGCCTGTTTTCGAAGGAGCCAGGCAGAAGAGATAGCGGGAATCCGTGGAATCATCCAGATAGGTACCGGCTGTGATGACCCGGATCACATCGCGTTTGACGATACCCTTGGCCAAAGAAACATCTTCAACCTGTTCACAGATAGCGACTTTGCGTCCAGCCTTGACCAATTTGGCGATGTAATTGTCCGCGGCATGATAGGGAATGCCGCACATAGGGATCTTGCCGGTCGCATCCTGCCCGCGTGAGGTCAGGACCAGGTCCAATATAGAGGAAGCCTGGGTGGCGTCCTCAAAGAACATCTCGTAAAAGTCACCCAAACGGAAAAATAGGATGCAATCCTGATGACGGGACTTGATCTCAAGGTACTGGCGTAGCATCGGGGTTGCCGCAGTTTCCATAGAGCATGTTATATCATAAAATAGGGGACGGAGCCCTATTTTTTTATTGCCTATCGTAGAGAAAATAAAAAATAGGGCTCCGTCCCCTATTTTACTACTTGCGCTCCGTCGGCAGGTCGCCTTGACGTTCGCTGTTTTGGGTGTTATACTTTGTTCATTCTTCACTTGACAGCCGCATGCGGGGTTCCGTAGGCCTGTAAGAGATAATCATAAAACTAGCAATAGCAACAGGTTAAAAACATGAAAAAATTGATTTTGGCTGTTATTTTCCTGGTAAGCGCTTTCTCCTCTGCATGGGCCCAGAACAGCGGCACCATGAAGGATCTTGCCTTAAAAGAAATGTTCCGTTACGGGGTCACGCTGTACGACCGCAGTTTCTACCTGGATTCTGCCACCGTATTCAGCACTATATTAATGTACGATGGCAAACATGAGGGCGCATTGGAATATATGCGCAAGATGGGCTATAAGATCGGCGAAGTGCCTTTAAGGGTCTACGCCAAAGGGGCATCCAAGGCCCGTGCCGCTGCGGCACAGGTTTCAGGGATGTCTTCCTGCTGCGAAATGCCCGGCATCATGGTCAGTGAATCCCGCCCCATCCATGTCACCCCAAAGACAACCGTTGCTGTAGAACCTGAAATAGAGAACCTTGATCCCCTGGCCTTGCGCCCGGGTGTTGTCAATCCGGATGAAGTGATCCGCCAGGCCATCGTTATCGAAGAGAAAGCCATCAAACACTTAAATGGAGAACTGGCCCGCATGAGGGTACAGCCGGAGGCAATAGCGCATGAATAACAAAACTTTACGGGTCTTCCTTGCGGCGTCCATCGCCCTGCTGCCTGCTGTTTCTCACGCACAGGAGATCATCAATACCCCTCCGATATTCATCAGGCCGTCTCTGGTCAAGCAGATTGATGACCTGACCGCGGAGATCCTGGGCAAACAGAAGCAGATCAAGTCCGAGGAAGCAGCTGTCCAGGAATTGGCCCAGCAGAATCTTGCCCTGGTCGCCACCGTCGAGGCAAAGAAGCGCGAGGCAAATAATGCCGTGCACCTGTTCTCTGATTATGAAGAATATGACAAATTGAAGAGCACGCTCAGGAATTACGACCGCCAGATCGGCCTGCGCGATGCGGCCATCACGGAGTTGCAGGATCGCTTGATCAATAACAAGAAAGAATTCGTGAATGCATTGAGAATGGCAGCCGCCAAGGACATCAAGCTCAAGGCCAAGACCGAAGAGATCGAAGCAGCCAAGGACGAGTTCCTTAAAGCCCAGACGATCCAGGAAGCCAATGCTGTCGAGATCGAAAGTCTGAAGACCCAGCTGGCGCTGGCCAAGGATTCCTTGGCCAAGGCAGCGTCCGTGCCTGCCCCGGAACCGGTCAAGGTCGAAGTGCCGGTTGACCATGCTGAGGAGCTCGAAGCGTTAAAGACGGAATTGACTAGTACGAATGAAGAGCTGGCGAAGGCCCGGACACAGGCTGACCTGGCAAAGGTGGAAGCCGAGACCGCGAAACTGGCGGCAGGCAAGGTCTCCGATAAGGATGCAGAGTCCTTAAAGGCGCTGCAGGAAGAATTGGCCAGTGTTAAGAAGAACCTTTCAGAAGCGAATGCCCGCGTTGCCAAGGCAGAAGTCCCGGCCCCGACCGCGGATAATTCCCAAGAATTGAAAGACCTTAAGACGGAACTCGCTTCGGTCACCAGCCTGTTGGCGGAAGTCCAGGCCAAGGCAGCTGTAAAACCAGATGTCCAGGAGAAGGTCGTAAAGGTTGAAGTTCCCGTCGTGCAGGACAATGCCGCCCATATGGAAGAGATCCGGTCGGAATTAAAGGCGCTCAAGGAAGAAGTGGCGCGGATCAATGTGCGCGCAGACCAGGCCGCCAAGATCTCCTCCATCCAGGCCATGGCCCCTGCCATTGCCGCTGCGATCGCGCCGATCGAGACCCCCAAGGAAACAGCCGCTTTGGACCATGCCCTTGAAGCCAAGAAAGAAATATTGACCGAACAGAAGCAGACGCTCGACCAAAATTCCAGTGAATTACAGGCTAACAAGCTGGAATTGGCCCGGACCAAGCAGGAATTGCTCCAGGCCAAGGCTAGGTATGAAGACTTAATTAAGGGGTACGACGCCGATGTGCGCGGCATCAAGCAGTCATTTGCCGACGAGAAGGACAAACTCCAGGCCTTGAAGACCCAGGAATTCAAGGAAAAGGTCGTTGCCATGGATGGCCTGAGCGTCAAATTGGCCGAACAGACCGCCAAGCTCACCGCCCTGCAGGCCGACCTGAAGACAAAGGACGACAAGCTTGTCGAGTTGGAAGGGGCCATCGTTGCCAAGGATAAAGAGATCGTTTCGTTGAAAGAGCAATTGGTCAAAGCCCGGGATGAAGTGGTTGCCTTGCGCGACCAGCTGGCCAAGGACGATGACCGTTTTGCCGAACTGCGTGATAAGGGCCAGAAATTGAAGGACAAGATCCGCGAGCAGACAGAGTTGATCAACACCAAGGATGATTTCATCGCCGAGATCAAGGGCCAGCATGTTGCCGCGCTCGAAAATGTCGACGCAGTGACGCAGGCCGGCAAGGAAGAGACCGCGAAGCTCAGGTCTGAACTTGAGGCCTTGGGCGGTAAATTGCAGGCCGGCCGTGGTGAAGTAGAGAATTTGCAGTCAGAGATGCAGCAGGCTTCCGTCAATACCAATGAGCGCCTGATGTTAAGAGAGACGCTTGCGGAAAAACGCCGTGAACGCATCCTCCTCTTAGGTGAGAAGGTCGGTGTCTTGAGCGGCCGCATGGCCAAGGTGCAGGACAAGTTCAATGGCCTGACCGATGAGTTGAACAAGGTGATCGCCGCTGCTGAAAAGCAGGACGAGGAAGACGCTCGGGAAAAGAACGCCTTGAAGCAGGAGGCGGAAGCCAAGCAGGGCAAGATCGCCGATCTTGAGAAGACGATCAAAGCCAAGGATAACGACCGTGAGGAAGTGTACCGCCTTGTTGAGAAATTCAAGTCCCGCCTGAAAGAGACGTCGGACATTACGAACGATCAGGACAAGTCCATTGCGGCCTACCGTGCGCAGGTACAGAAGCTTGAAGATGATCTGCATAAGGCCAAGGGTGAAGCCCAAGGCAAGGAAGAGACCATTGCCGGCATGGGCCACGATTTTGCCCGCCTGCAGTCCATTGCCGATGATACCAAGAAGGAAGCAGCGACCAAGGACCTGTCCTTGGCTCTGGTGCAGGCCAATCTGGACAAGAAGACCGTGGAACAGGAAACCTTGGCCAAGACGCTCAACGACCAGGTCAAGAAAAGCAGCGAACAGATCAAGCAATTGACCGAGAAATTGACCGTCGCTGAAACGCAATTGAAGCAGGTGCAGGACGGGAATAATGATGACCTGGCACGCGTACAGGACATGCTCAAGGCTTCACGTGAAGAGATCATCGTATTGAACGGCCTGCTTAAGGACAAGAAAGACCAGGTCGCCGGTCTGCAGAAAGACCTGGATGTCAATGCCAAGGAATTCACCGAGCAGAATACCCGTCTGGAATCCCTGAAGAAGGAATTGGAGAAACAGCAGGCCAAGATCGCTGCGCTGGATGAAGACCTGCAGTGGAAGGACAAGGAGATCGCACGTTTGAAATTGCAGGTGAAGGACAAGGACGTGCTGGTCAAGCCGGTTGCGGCCGTCAAGCCTGCCGTGGTGAAGAAGTCTTCATCGACGGAAGCGGCGCCCATCCTGGTGTCCGGCCCTGCCGCTGCACCGGCCCTGCCGGTCCCTGTGGACCGTAAGCGCCTGAAGGAAGAATTGGGCGATGCCCGCCAGGCTGTTGGCGCACTGAAGGAAGAATTGCGCCAGATCCAGAGCCAGTTGAATGAAGTGAAGAAGAAGTCCACGGAAGAAGCTGTCCCCGCCGCTAAGTAAGTTAACAGGAATTCCCAAGGGCTGGTCACAATGTGGCCAGCCCTTTTTTATTGTTTCAACCGGTCCAACGTGCGATAACCAATGGCCTCGGCCAAGTGCGCAGGCTGTATCTGTTCGTCGCCGTTGATATCGGCAATGGTCCGGGCCACCTTCAATATCTTCCCATGCGCCCGGGCAGATAATCCCAAGGCATCCACGGCCGACCTAAGCAGATCCTTTCCCGCCGCATTCAACACAAGATGTTCCCGGGCGTCTATCGTGCGGGCATTCTGTATGCTGCGTGTTTGCGTGGTGCGCTGTTTGATTGCCGCTGATGTCTCGCTTTGCGGCGGGGCGAACATGTCCGTGGTTTTCAGTGCGGGTACTTCAAGATGGATGTCGATGCGGTCGAGCAAGGGCCCGGAGATCTTGCTTAGATACCGCTCGACCTGCAGTGCCGAGCAGGAGCAGGGACGTTTCCCGCCCATGCGCCAGCCGCAGGGGCAGGGGTTCATGGCCGCAACGAGCATGAACTTCGTGGGGAATTTGATCGTGCGCGCCGCACGGGCCACGGTCACATAATGGTCCTCTAAAGGTTGCCGCAATACTTCCAGCGTATGACGAGAGAATTCCGGAAGCTCATCGAGGAAAAGGATGCCGTTGTGTGCCAGGCTGACCTCTCCTGGCTTAGGCAGGGAGCCTCCGCCAACAAGCGCGATCGCGGAAGAGGTGTGGTGCGGCGCGCGGAAAGGGCGGTTGACGGCAATGCCGCCTGCGGCGGACAAAAGTCCGGATACGGAATGGATCTTGGTCACATCCAGCGCTTCCTCTCGCGTCATGTCCGGCAATATGGTCGACAGCCGTTTGGCCAGCATGGTCTTGCCGCTTCCCGGAGGGCCGATCAAGAGCACATTGTGGCCGCCTGCCGCCGCCACCTCAAGCCCGCGTTTCACATGGGTCTGGCCTTTGACATCGCTGAAGTCTAATAAGGAATTGGCAATGACCCGGGAAGCAGGCAGGGCCTGCAGCGGTGCTGGTTTGATCGACGCAGGGTCATTGAGGAAATGCACCAATTCCTTAAGATTCCGTACCGGGTATACCGGCGCACGTTGGGCCAGGGCCGCCTCAGGCGCATTAAGAGCGGGCAGGAGGAGGCCTTTATAGATCTCTGGGTCTGCGGCCAGGGCGAAAGCCAGGGCGCCATTGACCGGCAGTACGGTCCCGTCCAGGGACAGTTCACCCAGAAAGGCGTAGGATGCGATCGAGGAGGGTAAAACCAGGCCACAGGCGCTTAAGATGCCGATCGCAATGGCCAGGTCAAAGGAAGGTCCTTCTTTGCGGGTGTCCGCAGGGGAGAGATTGACCGTGATCCGGCCATTGGGAAAGTCAAAACCGCTGTTCTTGAGCGCAGCCCGGACCCGTTCGCGGCTTTCCCTGACCGCGCTGTCTGGAAGCCCCACCAGGGTGAAGGAGGGCAGTCCGGAAGCTATATCTGCTTCAATTGTAATGGGATACGCATCTAAACCTGAAATTCCGAAGCAAAAGACCTTGGCAAACATAGGATTAATGACGGGGGAGTTGATATTGGAGATGGCTTTCTGGGGGAGAAAGCTTGAAACCATTTCCTTGCTTTTTAAAGACCCAAGGATATAATGTAAAATAACAAAAATAGGAGAAAGCGTCAATAATTTTATCTATGCATCACAACTTTTGGCCGGACATTGCGCATAACCGTATTTTCCTGATCACCCTCGCTGTCTGGTTCTTGGCGCAAACGGTCAAGGTCTTCGTCGGGTTCTTTGCGGAGAAAAGGTTTAATTTCCGTTGGTTCATCGGTACGGGGGGCATGCCCTCCAGCCATGCGGCCGGGGCCTCGGCCTTGGCCACCTGTGTGGGCTTAAGCGAGGGATTTGAGTCCGTCCTTTTTGCCGTGGCCGCGTCCTTTGCCATGGTCACCATGTTCGATGCCCAGGGCGTGCGCCGTTCCACCGGCCAGCAAGCCACCATCCTCAATAAGATGATGGATGACATTTACTGGAAAGGCCAGATTGAGGAAAAACGCCTTAAGGAATTGGTCGGCCATACACCGATACAGGTATTGGCGGGTTTGATATTTGGCATCTTTTGTGCCTTAATATTTTATTAAGAAGGTCAGGAGCGTCTCATGAAGCAGCAGTGGATTATCATAGCGGTTTTGGTCGTCGTCGTGGGCGGGCTTGGCTGGGCCATCGTCGCCCACCGCGGTCCCGGCAGCGCACAGTCTTCGGCGGCATCTGCGCCAGTCAAGGAATTGCTGGCGGAAGCGGAACAATATGAAGGCGACGGCCAAAAGCTCCAGGCCAGGGATGCCTATGCCAAGATCGTTGCTGAACATCCGGATTACGACAAGGTCGAAGAGGTGCAGGAGAAGTTGGGCGACCTTAATCTCAGTATCATCACAAGCAATACGCAGACACCCCAGACCGTTATGCACCAGGTGGTTCCCGGCGATTCATTAGGAAAACTTTCCAAGCAATACAATACCACCAAGGAATTGATCAAGAAAAGCAACGGCCTCAAAAGCGACGTGATCCGCGTCGGGCAGAACCTGCGCATCTGGAACGCGCCTTTTAACGTCTTTGTCGATAAATCGCAGAACATCCTCATGCTCAAGACAGGTGATGATGTGCTTAAGATCTTCCACGTCTCAACCGGCGCTAACAATATCACGCCGGTGGGCAGCTACAAGATCGCAACCAAGTTGGAGCATCCCGTCTGGTTCAAGCCGGGCAGTGCCCCCATACCGCCGGAAAGCCCTGAGAATGTGTT
>JAYVSG010000147.1:0-30129 GCA_043775535.1 Candidatus Omnitrophota bacterium | reverse complement strand
AGAAGGAAAGCATGGGCGGCGGGGACGTGAAATTGATGGCGATGGTGGGCGCATTCCTGGGATGGAAACTGGCGATACTGGCGTTCTTCATCGCCCCGTTCTTCGGCGCTGTTTTCGGCATCATCGAGAAAATGCGCACCAAGGACAGCACCATGGCCTACGGTCCCTTCCTGGTGCTTGGCACCCTGGTGAGCTTGTTCTATGGTAATGCCATCATTGACTGGTTATTAAGGGGGGGTATGTATGGGAATTAAGACTATGGCACACCCGCGCAAGCGGGTGTCCATTTGGATTCCCGCTTTCGCGGGAATGACCATGCTTGCAAGTTCTGCCCTTGCCGCGCCTCCGACGGGAATTTCTTTGACCTATGATTTTGATAAAAGCAGCCTGCATGTCTCTGCCCGGCACCCCTCCGATAACATGGACAAGAACTACCTGCGCCGGCTGGTCATTTACAGGAATGGCATGGAGGAGCAAGCGCTCACTTTTGCCCGCCAGAAGATCGCCGCTGGTTTGGAGGAAGATGTGTCTTTGAGCGCCAGCCCCGGCGACCTTGTCCGTGTTGAGATCTTTGCCAGTGAAGGCGGCAAGGGCAGCGCGGAGATCACGCTGACGGCGCCCCAGTCGGAAGGCGGTCCGGCCACGCCACCTTCACAGCCTCCGGCACATGCGCCCCGTAATGATTATTAGATCTATTTTTGCTGCCTGCACGGTGTTGATCGTGGTCCAGCTCGGCTGGATCTTCTTTTTGACCACGAAGGGCAATTACAAAGCCGTGCCCTACACCCAAAACGTTCCCAATGCCCGTCTGGATATTGCATTCTTAGGGGACAGCACCGCCGTGGGTACCGGCGCCGCGGACAACCGTGACAGTGTGGCTGGCTATTTCGGCAGGGATTTTCCGCAGGCGCACATCACCAATGACAGCTACAATGGCCGTGTGCTCCAACAGCTGGAACGTGAGTTCACTCCCGGTCTCCACGAACACTATGATCTTGTGGTCATGCAGATCGGCGGCAATGATATCTTGAAATTCACCCCCTACAGCAAGATCCAAAGGAACTTGCATGCCTTGTTGGCCAAGGTCCGTCCGACGACATCCCACATGGTGCTGATGCATACCGGCAATGTGGGAGAGGCGCCGGTTTTTATCTGGCCTTTCTATTGGATCATGACTGAGCGCACACGGAAGGTCCGCGAGATCTACAAACAGGAAGCAGCCCAGAGCGGGGCGGTGTATATCGATCTCTTCGAAGCAGGCCAACATGATCCCTTTGTCAGGACGCGGGCCTTTTATGCTCCAGATCTTTTGCATCCCAGTGGGGCCGGTTACCGCTTCTGGTACGACCAGATACAGAAGGCCTTGGCTCAAGCCGGCGTTGACATCACCAAAACTCCTGTGTTAGAATCCCGTCCATGACTAGGAAAAATATCGTTCTTATCGGTATGATGGGGTCAGGAAAATCGACCATTGCCAAAGCGCTTTCGGAACGATTGAGAATACCGCTATATTCGACGGATGATGCTATAGAACACGGTACACAAAGAAAGATAAAAGATTTAGTCGCTGCAAAAGATTGGGAACATTTTCGTTACGTTGAGCACAGGGCAGTAAGACAGTTAGTGCATGATCATAAAGGTGGAGTTGTTATTGATTGTGGGGGTGGAGTAGTACTTAATCCTGACAATTTGAAATTACTTAGAGAGAATGGTATAATATTTTATCTTAGTGCTCCGCCTTTCGTATTGTATCAAAGGCTAAAAGGTGATTTAACCCGTCCCTTAATACAAGTTGCCGATCCCCAGGCAGAACTAGAGAAGCTCCACGCAGAACGTCTCCCCCTGTACGAACAGGCCGACCATGTGATCGACGCGTCCGACGCGTCCATTGAAGGCCCGATCGCACAAATACTCGCGAAGGTCTAATGCATGACAGATCAGGATGCTTTACTGGCCCTCAACGCCGTGCCCGGCTTGGGGAGCGCCAAGATCAAGCTTTTGTGGGGGTATTTTGGTTCACCGGCGGATGTTGTGGCGGCGAAGGAAGGGGATATTGCGGCATCCGGGATCGTTACCCCGTTGGTGGCGCAGAACATTGTTCACTTTTCTAAAGACAAATTTTTAACGGTTGAATATAATCTAGTTCAACAGCGAGGCATCCAGGTCATCACTGCGGCGGATGATGCCTTTCCCGCAATGTTAAGCGGCATACCAGGTGCGCCGGTCGTTCTTTATATATGGGGAAATGTTAAGCTTTTGCATGCGGCGTCTGTGGCCATGGTCGGGTCAAGGGTCTGTTCCTATTATGGGAAAGCAGCTGCCGGACGTTTTGCCGGTGAATTTGCCAGGACTGGCCTGGTCGTTGTTTCGGGCCTTGCCCGGGGTATTGACACGGCAGCGCATCGCGGATGTTTGGATGCCGGCGGTAATACCGTCGCTGTCATCGGCTGCGGATTAGAACATGTCTACCCTAGGGAGAACCGCGACTTGATGTCAGAGATCTCCCAGAAGGGTGCGGTGGTCTCGGAAATGCCAATGAATACGCCGCCCATGCCGGTCAATTTTCCGCGCCGCAACCGCATCATCAGCGGTTTGAGCCTGGGTACGGTGGTCGTCGAAGCAGGTTTGAAGAGCGGGGCGCTGATCACGGCGGATTATGCATTGGAACAGGGCAGGGACGTGTTTGCCATACCTGCCAACATCGACTATTCGACGGCAGAAGGCAGCAATAAGCTGATCAAGGATGGGGCAAAGGTGGCGCTGTGCCCCATGGATGTCCTGGAAGAATTGCAGGGACAGCTGGAGTTGGTATTCCCGGACGTGGCAGAGGGAAGGCCCCTTAAGATAAATTTGTCCGAAGGGGAAATGCGATTTTATGAACACCTGAATACCGAACCTGTGCATATTGATGAATTGACGGCACGGGCGGGGCAGCTGCCGCAGGAAGCGGCGCAGGTGATGCTCGGTCTTGAGCTTAAAGGTGTCATCCGGCAATTGCCGGGCAAATTCTATGTAAAGGTCTGATCATGGCGAAATCACTGGTCATTGTCGAGTCTCCGGCAAAAGTCAAAACCATCAATAAGATCCTGGGCCCGAAGTTCAAGGTCACGGCATCCATGGGCCATTTGATCGACCTGCCCAAGTCCACCCTGGGTGTGGACGTGGAACATGAATTCGCTCCTAAATTCATCGTCGTGCGCGACAAGATGAAGACGATGAAGAAGCTTAAGCAGGAAGCGGAAAGCGTTGATACCATCTATATCGCCACCGACCCTGACCGTGAAGGGGAAGCGATCGGATGGAACCTGGTCCAGCATATCGGTGCGGACAAGAAGATCTTCCGCGTGTTCTTCCATGAGATCACCAAGGACGCGGTCAAGAAAGCATTTGAGAATCCCCAAGAATTTGACACCAAGAAGGTCGACGCACAGAATGCCCGCCGCGTCCTGGACCGCATCGTCGGTTACCAGATCAGCCCGCTCTTGTGGAAGAAGGTTGGTTCGCGCCTGAGCGCCGGCCGCGTGCAGTCGGTGGCCCTGCGCTTGATCGTGGAGCGCGAGCAGGCCATCAAGGATTTCGTGCCCCAGGAATACTGGCAGATCGCCGTTGACCTTAAGAAAAAAGGCGTCAAGGAGGTGCTGACGGCAAACCTAGAGAAGATCGACGGGCAGAAGCTGGACCTGAAGGCGGAAGGACTGACCAAGGGCATCGTCAAGGAGATCAAGGCCTCTTCCTTTGCGATCAGCGCGATCAATAAGAAGGAAGTGCGCCGCAATGCACCCGCGCCCTTCATCACCAGTACCTTGCAGCAGGAAGCCTTTGGCAAACTCGGCTTCAATACCTCCCGCACCATGTCGATCGCCCAGCAATTGTATGAAGGTATTGAGATCGGCGACGAAGAACCTGTGGGGCTCATCACCTACATGCGTACCGATTCCGTCAATATCGCAGCCGAGGCCATTGAGAAGGTGCGCGGCGTCATCAAGAAGGAGTATGGCAAGGATTACCTGCCGGACGCTCCTAATAAATTCAAGTCCAAAAAAAGCGCCCAGGAAGCCCATGAGGCCATACGCCCGTCGGATGTGCTGCGCAAACCTGAGGATGTGAAGGATTACCTGACGGAAGACCAGTACCGTTTGTACAACCTGATCTGGAAACGCTTCATCAGCTGCCAGATGACCCCGGCGGTGTTCGAGCAGACCAAGATCGAGGTCACGGCCGGCCGTTTCCAGTTCGGTGCCAGCGGTTCGATCCTGTCCTTCCCGGGATACCTGACCATCTATAAGGATAATGACGAAGAAGAGATCGTGAAGCTGGACTCGTCCCTGTATGCCAAGGGTGATGCCCTGGACCTGCAGGAAGTCAAACCGACCCAGCATTTCACCAAACCACCGGCGCGTTTCTCGGAAGCGAGTCTGGTCAAGGCGCTGGAAGAGCAGGGCATCGGACGGCCGTCGACCTATGCCTCCATCATCCACACCCTGGTGGCGCGCAATTATGTCCTGCGTGACCGCGGGTATTTCACGGCCACCGACTTGGGCATCAAGATCTGCAATTTGCTGGTAGAATACTTCAAGAAGATCATGGACATCGGTTTTACCGCGCGCATGGAAGAGCATTTGGACTCGATCGAGGAAGGCACGGGCAGCTATGTGAAGGTCCTGCAGGATTTCTGGGGACCGTTCAAGGAAGAGCTCGATTTTGCCATGGCCAATATCCAGAAAACCCATGTCACCATCGAAAAGCCCTGTCCATTGTGCGGCAAACCCCTGGCGGTCAAATGGGGCAGACGCGGCCGTTTCGTCAGCTGTACGGCGTTCCCTGAATGCAAACATGCCGAGTCTTTTTCCGTGGGGGTCAAATGCCCGCAGGAAGGCTGCGGGGGCGATCTCGTCGAGCGCAGATCCATGCGCGGCGCGACCTTTTACGGGTGCAACCGTTACCCCGAATGCAAGTTCATCGCGAATAAGTTGCCCCAGCCGCAATAAGCTGGTCCAAGGGGACTGCCATGCAAGCGCATATCAAGAAGTTCCTCTCCCATCTTGAGATCGAGAAGAATTATTCCGAACATACCCTATTGAATTACCGCCTGGACCTGCAGGAATTCGCTAAGTTCTTGGGGGATGGTGCGGTCGAGGCGGTGGATTATTCCGTCCTGCGCCGCTTCCTGGCCGAGATGCGCAGCCACGATCTCAAGCCCCGCAGTGTGGCGCGTAAATTATCGTCCCTCAGGTCATTCTTCCGGTATTTGCAGAGGGAGAAGATCATCAGCAATAATCCTGCGTCCTTGCTGGTGACCCCAAAACTCGACAAGCCCTTGCCCCATTTCATGTCTGAAGCAGAGGCGGTGCAGCTGATCGAAGCGCCCAAGCCGGGTAAGAAAATGTCCCTCAGGGACAAGGCCATTTTTGAAACGCTGTATTCGACGGGTATGCGTGTCAGCGAACTCGTCGGCCTCGATGTGAACAGCGTGGACCTGATCGGCAATATCGCCCGCGTCATGGGCAAGGGCCGCAAGGAACGGCTGCTGCCCATCGGGGACACGGCTGTCGAATCCATCCGCGTCTATCTTGAGTCAAGACCTCAGGAATCCAAGGCCTTGTTCCTCAACAAAGGCGGTACGCGCTTAGGCACGCGCAGCATCTCCAATATCATCAATAAATATATCCTGCAGGAGTCGGTGCGCCAGCACGTAACGCCGCATATGTTCCGCCATTCCTTTGCCACGCATTTGCTGGACCGGGGGGCGGACCTGCGTTCGGTGCAGGAATTGCTCGGCCATGTCAACCTTTCCACCACCCAGATCTACACCCACCTGACCACCGACAAGCTCAAAAAGGTCTACGACAAGGCTCATCCGAGGGCGTGAAAGTCAGGGTATTTTTTGTGGCTTGCCCGTCGATTTTGGGTTAAAATAAACGCCAATGCCTATTCTATTTGACGTAGTATTCTTATTATATAGTCTCGTTTATTTTCCCTACTTATTCCTGACCGGCCGCTGGCATCCGGATTATATCCAGCGTTTTGGTTTCTTTACGCCTGCATTGAGGGCGCGGTTGGGAGGCGGGCGTAATGTCTGGGTCCATGCGGTGAGCGTGGGCGAGGTCATGGCGGTGGAAGGGGTCATTGCCCGGATCAAGGCCCGTTGGCCTTCCTACACCATTGTTTGCTCTGTCACCACCAAGACCGGTTATGCTCTGGCCCAAAAACGGCTGGGCAATGCCGCCTGTGTCATTTGCGCACCGCTCGACTTGAGTCTTGTGGTGCATTCGTTTGCCGCCATCATCCGTCCCAAGCTCTACATCGCTGCCGAAACCGAATTATGGCCGAATCTTTTTTCCCGCCTGCATAAGGACAAGGTCCCTATCGTCGTCATCAATGGCCGTATTTCTGACCGTTCCATCGGGCGTTACCGCATGATCAAAGCCTTGCTTAAAGGCATCTTGGCTAAGGTTGATGTCTTTGCCATGCAAAGCGATCTGGATGCAGCGCGGATCAAGGAGCTTGGGGCAGACCCGGGTAAGGTCTTTACCGTCGGGAATATAAAATTTGACCAGGTCCGGCAGGATGATGCCCGGCCGCAGGCCATTTTTTCAAGACCCCTTTGGGTCGCGGGCAGTACCCATCCCGGGGAAGAGCTTCTTGTCCTAGATGTATTCAAGAAGATGTCCGGATGGTCGATGGTGATCGCACCGCGGCATGTGGAGCGCGCCGCGGAGGTCATGGACGCCGTCGTGTCCCAAGGATTTGAGGCGGTCAAATTTTCTGAATTGCAAGGTGACCCGGGGAACAAGGTGATCGTTGTTGATGCCATCGGTCATTTGCGCGGCCTATATGCGGCAGCATCCCTGGTCTTTGTGGGAAAGAGTTTGTGCGGCGGCGGAGGACAGAATATCATTGAACCGGCTGTATGTGCCAAGCCCATCATCATCGGGCCCATGATGGAGAACTTCAAGGAGATCACCGCATGTTTTAAGGCCGAAGATGCCCTGGTGCAGGTGGATGGGCCGGCAGCTTTTGAGAAAGCGGTGCTGGCATTGGCCGCGGATGAAGGACGCCGCAGGACCCTGGGACAAAAGGCAATGGCCGTCGTCGATAAAAACCAAGGTGCCGGTGAGCGCACGCTGGAGCTGATCAAGCAATGGCTATGACTAAATATATATATGCGCTCATGACCGACCGCCGCCATGGCCTTTGGGACAGGCTGGTCAAGATCGATCTGCTCGTTCTGTCCTTTATCTACGGCCTTATTGTGCGTGTGACCCGCGGCCTGTATCGATCAGGTGTCCTTCCGTCCTACCGGCCGGCCAAGCCCGTGATCAGCATCGGTAATATTACCATCGGAGGGGTGGGAAAGACGCCCTTGGTCATTGCGGTGGTCAAGTTCTTGCAGTCGCGTGGTCTGCGGGTCGCCATCCTGACGCGCGGCTATATGCCGCGCTCCACGAAAACTTTTAGCGACGAGGCACGTATGCTGGAGGAACATTTGCCCATGGTCCCGGTCTGTGCCGGTCGTGACCGCCGTGCCAGCATCAAGGAGTGCCTTAAGCACCATGCGGTGGATGTCTTTGTCTGCGATGATGCGTTCCAGCACTGGCCTTTGCAGAGGGACCTGGACATTGTGGCCGTGGATGCGGTCAATCCGTTCGGTAATGGGCATATGCTGCCGCGCGGCATCTTGCGGGAACCGCTCAATGCCTTGCTGCGCGCCGGGATCATTGTCCTGACCAAGACGGACCAGCCCCGTGCCGATACGGCCGCATTGCACCAACGATTAGAAAAGCTTGCCCCCAAAGCCCTGGTTGTCGAGTCCCGCCATACGGCGGCCGCCTGCGTCGAGGTGTATACGAGGAGCGGGCAGGACGTTTCGCACCTGAAGGGCGTGCGGGTGGTGGGTTTTTGCGGCATCGCCGACCCCGCATCGTTCCGGCATAGCTTGCATGAAGCTGGATTTGATGTGGCCAATGTCTTTGTTTTCATGGACCATCATGTGTACACCGAGGAGGATATGGCGATGGTCCGGCGCTATGCCTTGGACCACGACATACAGATGATCGTGACCACCCATAAGGACGCGGTCAAGATCGGGAAATTCCAGGGTTTCTGGGAAGGGTTCAAGGTTCACTATTTACAGTTGGAATTGGAGATCGTTCAGGGGAAGAATGCATTCATCGAAGGGATACTGTCTGTTGTTCATTGTTAAATCCATAGCGACTCTTTTAAGGGCATTGCCCTGGGGCATGGCCTTGTTCATTGCCCGCGTCGTCGGCTGGACCGGGTATTATGTCCTTCCCAAGAAGCGGCGGGTGGTCTATGCCAATTTGAAGACTGTATTTGCCGGGCGCAAGAGCCCTGCGGAGTTGCGGCGAATATCCAAGAAAACCTTGATCAATTTTGCCCAAAGCATTGTGGAGGTCCTGTGTTTCCCGAAATTGAGACAACTGGCACTGGGGCGTTTTGTGAAATTAAAGGGCAGGGAACATGTCGAACAGGCCCGCGCCGAGGGAAAAGGTCTGATCCTTTTGGCCGTGCATAGCGGCAATTGGGAATTGGCCAATGTGGTCGGCTCTTCCTTGGGGTATCCTTATAACCTTGTTGCCAACCCTCATCCCAAGGCGCCCAAGCTTGACGCACTCTTGAATAAGTACCGCGGCCTCTGGGGGGCGAAGATCATTGCTCCTGGTGTTGCCACCCGCGAGATCGTGCGTGCCTTGAAGGACAATGAGATCGTGATCCTTGTGCTCGACCAGGGCGGCGAGGACGGCAGTCCTGTTAAATTCTTCGGCAAGACCGCGTCCATGTCCACGGGTGCCATAAGGCTTGGCATCAAATACGGGACACCGGTCTGTCCGGTGTGGATTAACCGCACCGGCCCGGGTCGCCATTGCCTGACTGTTTTTCCGCCGCTGGAATTGCCTTCCGGTGATGTTCCGGAAAAAGGGATGGTCGAAGCCACCCGCCGGGCCGCCAAACATTTTGAAGGGTTATTATCTGCAAACCCCGAAGAATACATGTGGTCTTATAAGGTTTTTAAGTATACGACCGAACCGCATGTGCTGGTCTTGGATGATGGCCGCACCGGCCATTTGCGCCAGTCCCAGGCCGTGGCACAGATGTTAAAGGGGGCTTTGGCCCAGCGTGGTAAGAACAGTGTTGAGCGCACCGTCCTTGTTCAGTATAAAAGCCGTTTTGCGTCAAAGGCCTTTGCCTTGTATGCATTCTTTGCCCAGTACCTGCCTTTGCTCCGCCGTGAAGATGCGCTACCATTCTTCCTGACTAAGGAGACTTGCGATGCGCTCTGGGCGGACAGGTCGGACTTTATCATTTCCTGCGGCTCCTCGGTGGGAGGACTTAATTTTCTCTTAAGCCGCACGGACATGGCCCGTTCTATATGCCTGCTTAAGCCCGGCCTGGTTTCCTGGGACCGTTTTGACCTTGTTATCGTTCCATCCCATGATGATCCGCCAGCAGCGTTAAAGACCCGTGCGGCGGTGACAAAGGCAGCATTGAACCTGATCACGCCGGAATACCTGAAGAACCAGGGCACTCAGCTCCTTAACCGTTATGCCCATTTAAAAGGTAATGTGCGCACTAAGATAGGGGTCTTACTGGGGGGTGATACCAAGGGCGTAAGCTTTGACGAGGGGCAGATCCGTTCACTCATACGCCAGCTTAAGGAAGCGGCGCTGTATTTTAATGCCGATATCCTGTTCACCACATCCCGGCGTACCTCGCCGGTCATTGATGCCCTGGTCGCCAAGGAGTTCAGGAATTTCGAGCGCTGCCCTTTGTGCATCATTGCCAATGAGAACAATATTCCCGAAGCAGTGGGAGGCATCCTTTCGTTGAGCGAATTGCTGGTCGTTTCCGGTGAAAGCATATCCATGGTCTCCGAAGCCGTATCATCCGGTAAAAGGACCATTGTGTTCTCACCGGGCGGAACGTATAACCCGGGGTCTCCGAGCAAGTACGACCATTTTGTGCTGGACCTGGCGGAGCAGGGCTACCTGGTGGCATCCTCCGTCAAGGACCTATCCATGTCTATTGCGGATATGCTGCGCAATAAACTGACCTTGAAGGCCTTGAATGACCGCGCGCTGGTGCAGAAGGCGATCGAAGGGATGTTGTCATGAACATCCTGCAGATCCTGCCGGAACTCAATGTGGGAGGGGTGGAAACAGGCACTGTTGATTTTGCCAAATATTTGGCCGAGCATGGGCACACGTCCGTGGTGGTCTCCAACGGCGGGGCCATGGTCGAAGAATTGGAAAAGGGCGGCAGCAGGCATTTTGCCATGCCGGTGCACAAGAAGAATATTTTCGTGATGTTCCAGTGTGTCCGTAAATTGATCGCGCTTATCGAGGCAGAGCAGATCGACATTGTGCATGCCCGTTCGCGGGTGCCGGCGTGGATCGCCTTCTTTGCCTGCCGTCGGAGCCGGGCCACCCTGGTTACCACCTGCCATGGGTATTATTCGATGCATTTATTCAGCCGTGCCATGGGCTGGGGCAAGAGGGTCATCGCTATTTCAGAGGTCATCGGCCGCCACATGGTGCAGGATTTCAAGGTGCCGCCGGAATTCGTGCGCATCATCCCACGCAGCGTCGATCTATCCAAGTTCCGTATTGCGCGTGCGGCCAAGACCGCCGGTGCGCCGAAGGTCATCACCATGATCGGCCGCATTACGCCGCTTAAAGGCCATCCGTATTTTCTGAAAGCCATGGCGCAGGTGGTGCGCAAGATGCCCAATGTCCGGATACAGATCATTGGGGACGCGCCGGTCAAAAAGAAGGCATATAAGGAGGAGCTTCTGCTCTTGACCAAGCGCCTGGGCTTGTCCTCCCATGTGGAATTCTTAGGCAACCGCAGGGACGTGCCTGAATTATTGGCGCACTCGGATTGTCTTGTACTTTCGACCATCACGCAGGAGGCGTTCGGCCGCGTGATCCTGGAGGCCCAAGCCGCAGGTGTGCCCGTCGTGGCCACCAAGGTCGGGGGCGTGGTCGAGATCATCGAAGACAACAAGACCGGACTGCTCGTGCTGCCCAAGGACCCAGATGCCATGGCCCGGGCGGTGCTGAGGCTTTTGGGCGACCGAAACTTGGTTGATCATATTGTTGAACAGTCGCAGAAACGCATCGATGAGCGCTATACGCTCAAGCACATGGCCGAAGCGACCTTGAAGGTGTACGGTGAAGTTTTGGATACGATGAACATCCTGGTGGTCAAGCTCACGGCAGTGGGGGATGTGGTCCTGGCCACGGCGTCCCTGAAGGCCTTGCGCAGGCATTTCCCGAACGCGCAGATCCATTGCCTGACATCTCCCGACGGGGTAGCGGTGCTGCAGCGCTGCCCGTATATCAACAGCGTCATCCTCTTCGACCCCAAGGACAAGAATTTCAAGGCCGTATGCACAATGGGTGCGCAGCTGCGCAAGTACCGTTTTGACAAGGTCATTGACCTGCAGAACAATAAGGTCAGTCACCTGCTCAGCTTCCTTTGCCTGCCCAGGGAAAGCTATGGCTATGACAATGGGAAATTGTCCTTCCTTTTATCGCACCGCATCAAGGATGACCTGCCCCTGGCGCCGGTCGAACACCAATTCCGGATATTGAAGATGCTGGGCATACAATACGATGATACTGTCCGCCTTGAATTATGGCCTTCTGTGCGCGATAAGGAGTATGTCCGTGAGCTATTGGACGGAGAATGGATGGGCAATACCAAGGACATCATCGGCATCAATCTGGCCGCTTCGGCAAAATGGGCGACCAAGAATTGGTCCATCGACCATATCGTCCGATTATGTGACCTGCTGGCGCAAAAGAACGTCCGTGTCATCCTGACTGGGCAGGACAAGGATAAACCCAAGGCCAGGATGGTCATCCAGAGGGCCAAGGCCAAACCCACCGACCTGACGGGAAAGACCAATGTCCTGCAACTGGCGGCGCTCATTGCCCGGTGCAGGGCCTATGTTTCTCCAGATTCCGCACCTTTGCATATTGCAGCATCCATGGATGTGCCGGTATTGGCCTTCTTTGGCCCGACCGATCCGCTGCGCCACATGCCGCCTGCGGATAAGAGCATCATCCTGCGGCGTAAGCTTTCCTGTTCACCGTGTTACAGCGGCACATGCAAGATCATGACCCATGCCTGCATGCAAGAGATCACCCCTGAAGAAGTGTTCAAGAAACTCAAGGAATTCCTCTAATGCACATTGTATTGATGGCCAATCATTTCAATACCGGCGGCATCACCAGTTATATCCTGAACCTGGGCCAGGGGCTTGTGCAGAAGGGCCATCAGGTCACTGTTGTATCGGGTGCGGGCAATTGTGTGGAGCTTCTGAGATCAAAAGGAATCAGGCATGTCTGCATGGACATCCGCGTCAAGTCCGAGGTGCACCCGAAATTGTGGGTGGCCATGCCGGAATTCTTGCGTTTGCTCAAGGAGGAGAAGGTCGATATCCTGCATGCCAATACGCGGGTTACCCAGGTGATATCTGCCCTGGCAGCGCGGGTGACGGGAAAACCTTTTGTGTCGACCTGCCACGGATTCTTCAGGCCGCATCTGTTCCGCCGCCTTTTCCCTTGCTGGGGAAATGGAGTGATCGCGGTGAGCCGGGGCGTGGAGCAGCATCTGATCAATGATTTTAAATTGGACCCCTCCATTGTGCGGTTGGTCCCTAATGGCATTGATGCCGGACAATTCAAAAGTGGTCCTGAGGAACGCATGGCCCGGCGCAGCCAATGGCGGGTGGAGGGAGACCCTGTCGTCGGGATCATTGCGCGTTTGTCCGATGTGAAGGGCATAGACGTGTTGATCAATGCGTTCCCAGAGGTGCTGGCGGCATTCCCTCAGGCGCAATTATGGATCGTCGGGGAAGGCCCTGAACGCATGAGTTTGGAAAAGATGGTCGAGGTAAAGGGCCTTTCGATGCGTGTGCGTTTTGAACCGGAGGTTAATCGCACGGCGAATATCCTGCCCATCCTTGATGTATTCGTCATGCCGTCCCTGCAGGAAGGTTTGGGGCTCTCGGTCATGGAAGCCCAGGCCGCGGGGATCCCGGTCGTGGTCTCAGAGGTGGGTGGTTTGCCCGACCTGGTCATCGAAGGGAAGACGGGGCTCTTGGCGCCACCGGGGGACAGTGAGACCCTGGCCCGGAAGATCATCCAAATGTTGAAGGACCCCCGCCAAGCCCGGTCCATGGCAGCGGCAGCGAGGGAACAGGTCGTCAATTATTTCTCCCTCGAACAAATGGTAGAAGGCACTCTCGGGATCTATGAAGAAAATATTGGTCGTTAACATCAACTGGCTGGGTGATGCCATCTTTTCAACGCCGGTATTCGCGGCGCTTAAGAAAGCATACCCGTCTGCCCATGTGGCCTGCCTCTGCGTGCCCCGCGTGAGGGAGGTGTTGCGCTACTGCCCCCACATTGACGAGATCATTGTCTATGATGAAAAGGGCAAGGACATTTCCCTGGTCAATAAGGTAAAGCTCATCCTGCGCCTGCGCCATCAGGGTTTTGACGCTGCCTTTCTATTGCACCGTTCCATGACCAGGGCGCTGCTGGTCTTCCTGGCAGGGATCCCTTTGCGTATCGGGTACGGTAAATACAAGGCCTTGCTCACCAACCCCATCAAGAATCCGGGGGATGAGCTGCACCGCAGCGACTATTATTTGAAGGTGTTGGAAGGTTATGGCATTCTATGCACAGACCGTTCGTGCCAGCTGCGCCTTGCCCCTGCGGACATCAACAATGTGGAACTGAAGCTTAAGAAACAGGGCATCCCTTCCGGTGAACGGTTCATTGTTTTTAACACCGGTGGGAATTGGGGGCCAAAACGCTGGCCCTTGTCCTATTGGGCTGGATTGGCCCGCCGTATCGATGCGATGGGCGTTAAGATTATATTCTCGGGGGCGGTCAATGATGCGGCCGATGCCGTACAGGTGATCGAAGCTTCAGGTATCCAGGCTTTTAATTTCAGTGGGCAGACAAGTCTTGGCGAATCATTGGCCTTGTTCCGCCGGGCCGCGGTCGTAGTGTCCGCGGACAGCGGTCCATTGCATCTGGCCAACAGTGTGGGCGCGAATGTGGTCGGCATCTTCGGTCCGACCCGCGTCGAGATCACCGGCCCAAGAGGGCCTGGTGCCAAAACAACATTGTTCAAGGACATAGGGTGCAATAAGGCACCCTGTTATCACCTGTCCTGCAAGGACAATCTCTGCATACAAGCCGTGGGAGTGGACGATGTTTGCGAAGCTTTACAAGAATTCATCCGTTAAGGAGATCCTGGTCTTTTCCCTTTCCAATTTAGGGGACGTGATCTTGACCTGCCCTGTCATTGATGTGCTTTTGCGGGACTTCCCAGAGGCCAGGGTCAGTGTCATTGTCGCTCCCAAGGGTGACACGCTGTTCATCAGCCATCCGCGCATCACGACCATTGTGTATGACAAACATGCGCCGTTCACGGCCAAGAGGCAATGGCTTGCCGCCCTGCGCAAGACGCATTTTGATGTGCTCATAGACCTGCGCCAGACCGCCCTGGGATTATTGGTCCCATGCCGTTGGTGCACGCCATTCTTTCCCGTGCCCTTCGACGGGCATTTGGAGCTCAAGCACCTGGCACGTTTAAAGGCGGTATACCCTGAAGCGTCCCCGGTCAAGGAACGCCTGGCCATCATTCCAAAACCCACCGCTGCCGTGGATGGCCTTTCAGGATATGTTGTTCTAGCTCCCGGTGCCGCGGATTCGGCGAAAAGATGGGGGCCGTCGGGTTTTGTGGCAGTGGCTGATTTCCTCGCAGCGCAGGGAAGGCAGGTGATGTTCGTGGGCGGGCCTGCGGAAGAGGAGCTGGTGAAGAAGATACGCGCAGAGATGAAACACCCGTCCCTGTCCGTGGTCAGCAAGACGGACCTGCGTGAACTGGCCTTTGTATTGACTAAGGCAAGATTTGCTGTCACGCATGACAGCGGAGCCATGCACCTAGCGTCTTATTTTGGCGTACCGGTCGTGGCTTTGTTCGGGCCTACCGACCCTTATTTCTCCAGGCCGTGGTCATCGGGCAGCAAGGTCGTGCACCCCAATACGGATTGTCCGCGCTGTGCCCGTCCCAAGGACCATGGCATCAAGCATACATGCATGGGCGCCATAACTGTAGAGGATGTGATCGATGCCGTCCGTGACATGTAAGAATATTCTGGTCGTGCGTACCGACCGCATCGGGGACGTTGTCTTGACCACGCCGGTGTTCAAGGCGCTGCGTGCTGCCTATCCTGCGGCAAGGATAACGGTGCTCCTATCTTCATCGACGGTGGATCTGGTGCGGGGGAACCCCTATATCGATGATGTGATGGTCGATGACCGTAAAGGCGTCCATAAGGGGACCTTGGGTTTCTTGGGCCTTGCCCGCGACATCCGCCGGCGTTCTTTTGACACGGTTTTTCTTTTCCACAACAAGAAGAGGTACAATTTGACCTCTTTCCTGGCCGGTGTGCCGTGCAGGATCGGTTATAACAAGGGCCAATGCGGTATGCTGCTCACCCATCCGCTCACGGACACCCGGCATTTGGGGCAAAAACATGAGGCGGAATATTGCCTGGACCTGTTAAGGTCGGTGGGGATCAAGGATGCCGGGTTGGACATCCATGTCGCCTTCAATAAGAACGCCGAATCCTGGGCGTCGGAATGGCTGAAGGCCAATGCGATCGCCCCGGGTGAATTCATTGCGATACACCCTGGCGCCAGTGATACGACCCGGCTGTGGCCGGTTGAGTCCTACAGCCATCTTATCGACGGGCTTGCCGGTCTTTATCCATTCAAGATCGTTTTGATCGGAGGTGCGGAAACGAAGGGGATCGCCGCCCAGATCGTGTCGTTAAGCCGCGTGCCGGTGATCGACCTGACAGGGCAAAGCAGTCTGGCAGAGACTGCCAGCATCTTACGCCGCTGCCGTATCCTTGTCTCGAATGATTCAGGGCCTCTGCATGTGGGGGCGGGTGTGGGGGCGTATGTCATTGCCCTGTTCCTACGCAATCAGTCCGGGATCAATCCGACGCGTTGGCGTCCCTTGGGACCCAGGGCCTTCATGCTCGTCAATAAACCGGGTGAAGAGATCACCTTGGACAAGAAAGGGCGCGTGCAGGGGGGCAAGGCGGATTCCATCACCGTTGAAGAGGTGCTGGATGCTGTGGGGCATATTCTTCGGCAGGACCACCAGTCGCTCTTTTATTGGTAGAGGAATAACACTTTTTCCTCCTTGAAAGGCACTCGTCGGCTCTGTATACTGGTGGCAACTCATTTTAACGTAAGGAAAGGCTTTTTATGACTTCAGATTTCAATGACCTTTGGCAATCCTTGGCGCTCCTGCTGCGCTCGCATCCCTGGCACGGCATTGCCGTTGGGGAAGAGGCTCCTAAGATGGTCAATACCTACATCGAGACCGTTCCGTCGGATACGGTCAAGTACGAGATCGACAAAAAAAGCGGGTTTCTCAAAGTCGACCGTCCGCAGAAATATTCCAGCATTTGCCCTACCCTGTACGGCTTCATTCCTCAGACCTATTGCGCCAAGCACATCGCCGAGCTCTGCCGTGAGCGCACCGGCCGGGATTCTATTGTGGGGGACGATGACCCGCTGGATATTTGCGTATTGACCGAGAAGGTCATCAGCCATGGCGACATCATTGTGCGCGCGCATCCCATCGGTGGTTTCCGCATGATCGACCAGGGCCAGGCCGATGATAAGATCATTGCGGTCATGCATGGTGATGGCATGTACAGCCAGTGGCAGAACATCGAAGACGTTCCCAGGGCTTTCGTGGATCGGCTCCGGCATTATTTTCTAACCTATAAGGACCTTCCCGGGACTTCAGACGAGCGCATCTGCGAGATCACGCACGTCTACGGCCGGGAAGAGGCGATGGAAGTCATCCGCCGTGCGCGCCAGGATTATTCAGAGCGTTTTGGCAGGCTTGAGACCATGATGGACGCCGTCGTCGAAGATTGATCCCACCATGCCAAGAGTATACACAGAACCATTTAAGGTAGGAGGTTGGGAGGGTAGCCGCATCGGCTGCGGCGCGCTCAAGATCGTGCTGGTCCCGTCCTTGGGCGGGCGCATCATTTCCCTGCGTTATGAAGGTAGGGAATTCCTTTTTTCTGATAAAGAACATTTGGGTGAAACGTTCGAATTTCCTGCGGACATTGACTTGGCTGCGCGCAAGAGGGAGCTTGGTTTCCGTCTTTGGGGCGGCGACAAGACCTGGGTCGCCCCGCAGAACGAATGGCTTGAAAAAACACCTCCTTTGGAACTGGACGCCGGCAATTACGCGTTGACCTGGGAAGACAAGACAGCCGTCATGACCAGTCCTGTGTGCCGTGAGACGGGCCTACGCATTGTCCGCAAGGTCCACATCGACGAAGAACAGACCGTGCATTTGTCGGAAGAGTTCCAGAACACGACCGCCGACAAGGTGATCCGCAAAGGCATTTGGAACGTGACCCAGGTGGCCCGGCCGTGCACCTTCTTCATCCCTGCGAATAAAGGAACCTTCCGTTCCTATCACCAGGACGATCCGACGCTGCCCCAGGTCGAGGATATTTTTAGGGAGGCGGATGGATGGGTCGAAGTTCCCTGCCGCACCCCGACGCTTTTTAAATGCGGCGGCATCCCTAATGAAGGGCAGGTATTGGTCCGCATGCCTTTGGGGGGGCCAAAAGAACTGGTATGGCTTAAGACTTTCACCCTGGATGTCCATGCTCAATACGCGCACGGGTCAGCGGTCGAGGTCTTTAACAGCGACCGTCTGAATTACGCGGAGGTCGAGATCCATGCGCCGCTGGTCTCACTTGATCCCGGTGCATCTTGCCGCTTCGAGCAGCAGTGGCGTTTTAGGAAGATGTGAAGCTCCAAATATAAACTTGCCCCGGCGGATGATCAGGGGTAAAATAATCAAAAAGAACATAAGGGAGATCGTATGAGCGATAAAAAAAAGATCCTGGTTGCGGATGATGATCCTACAGTCGTTAAGTTCCTTGAGAGCATCCTGCTTGGCAAAGGGTATGAAGTGGTCAAGGCCAAGGACGGCCTGGAGGCCATGGTGCAGGTCAAGGACCATAAGCCGCAATTGATCGTGCTTGATATCATGATGCCGGAGATCAACGGCTACGATGTCTGCCGCAACCTTAAGTTCGATTCGCCTTACAAGGACATCCCTGTCCTCCTGTTGACCTCCCGCGACCAGGAGATCGATCCCCGCATCGGGCAGATGATGGGCATCAGCTATTTGCAAAAACCAGTGAACCGCGAAGCGTTCCTGACCAAGATCGACCAGCTCTTAAAATAAGAAAATACGATGGCCCGCATTGCTTTGTCATTTCTTCTGGCCGTGTTGGCCGTCTTGGGATCTTCCCGTCCGGTTGCGGCGGCGGAAGAGTTCAGGAAGAACAACCCTGACCGCGGCAAGTATGAGTTTGTCCGCTCCTATATCTCTGCCTTGAGTTATATCCAGAATATCGATGCGCGTTGGCGTAAGACGCCTCCTTCCAAAACGGGAGAGGACCTTAAGGTCATGCGCGGGTATGTCGAATACCTCATCAAGGACAATCTGCAGTTGCGCATCGCCAAGAATCTCCTCACACCGTACATGGCTTCATCCAACCCTCTCGTGCGCAAGACCGCAGACATGTTCATTGCCGCATGTTTGACGGACATTGCCGTCAATGAGAAGGAAAAGGAGATATGGAACCAGTGGTATGGCGTCAAATCCAGTAAACTGGGCACTCCTGCCAATGAACGTGCCTTTATTAAGGCTCAGGCCGAACTTGCCGACATGCGTAAGGAAAATAATAAGGGCATTGTGGAAGCGACCATCCTTCTGACCAAGGTCCTTAAAAGCAGCGCCCGTAACACCGATGACAAAGGGCATGTGCTGGCCATCAGTTCTCAGGAAAGAACTAAGTTGCTCAAGCATTTGGATAAATTCGGCAAGGATGTCATGGACTGGGGCTTGAAACCGGGCCAGGACCATGTGCAGGCATCGATCGCCGTCCTCCGCGAGATCTTGGAAGACACCATCTACACCACTCTTAATGAGTAGTCCGTTCCAGTTCCCCGAAGTGCGTGTTGTGGAAGCTTCCGCCGGAAGCGGAAAAACCTACACGCTGGCCAAGCGTTACGTCCAGCTCCTCTTGTTCACCGCCTCTTCATCACCGTTGTCCTTCAAGCACATCCTGGCCATTACCTTCACGAATAAAGCCGCGGCTGAAATGAAGGGCCGCATCATCGACCTGCTTAAGCGCATTGCCCTGGGCCAATTGCCCAAGGCGCAGGTAGAGGATATGATCAGGCCCTTGGGCCTGGATGAGCGGCAGGCGGCCACACTGGCAGCGGCCCTGATGGAAGACCTGATTCGGCATTACCATTTCTTCCAGGTGCAGACGATCGATAGTTTCATGAATACGCTTCTGGCCGGATGCGCGTTCAAGCTCAACCTTTCCGCCCGTTTCAAGATCAAGCGCAATGCTGTTGATTATCTGCAGTTGAGCGTGGATGAGCTCATCGATGTATCGTATGCCGACAAGGATGTCCGTGCGATGTTCGAGGCCTTTGTCCGGCAGTACCTTTTCCTGGAGAACCGCAGCGGCTGGTTTCCCAAGAAAGACCTCTTGGCCGTCCTGGGGCTCCTGTTCAACCAGCACAATACCTATCAAATGCCTTTTTTAAGGTTCCCGCTCCCGGGCGGGGATGTGATCACATTCAAGAAAGAGTTCCTGAAGATAGCGAATGGCATGCAGGACATCTTGCCGGAGGGGACGGACAAGAAATTCCGGCAGGGCTTGACGAATTTCCTGGAGGAACATCCTGCAGGGTTTGATATCGATGATGTGAGCCGGTATTTTGCCAGGGAGCAGTGTCCCGTCAAGGCGGGTACGCCGGTGTCCGATGAGCTCGATGGCATGTGGCAGAACTGCCGGAGGTTGCTCCGGGCCATTTGTTTGCAGGAGGCCTATGCCGTATTCAATCCCTATGTGGACCTCTTTGCCGCGGTGATGCTGCATTTTGGCCGTTTGCAGACCAAGGAAGATGTGCTGTTCCTGCAGCAGCTCAATAAGAAGGCATCCGGCCTGTTCGACGATTCTCTGGTCACGGTGGAGGAATTGTATTACCGGCTGGCCACGCGCTTTAACCATTATCTGATGGATGAGTTCCAGGATACCAGCGAAGCCCAGTGGCATAATCTGCGCCTGATGGTGGAAGAGTCCCTGTCGAGGGGAGGCACCCTTTTCTATGTGGGGGACAAGAAGCAGGCCATTTATTCGTTCCGGGGAGGGACAAGTGAGCTCTTCGACGGTCTTCAGGCGGAATTGGACCATTTTAATGTGCGCCGTGAGGTATTGGAGCACAATTACCGCAGCCGCCGCGCCATTGTGGACCTGAATAACAATGTCTTCAGTCTGGACAACCTCAATCGCTTCGCCACGGCATTGGAAGAGCAGAGCCGGCTGAAAGACAAGGACATTGCTTTTAATGAAGAAGACCGGAAGAAGCTCCACGATGTATTCGCGACAGCCCGGCAGACGCCCCGCGCGGATTTGACACATGGCCTTGTGCGCGTCGAGATCATACCGGGCAAGAAGAAAAATGAACGCCTGGAGCTGACCCGTACCAGGGTGTTGGAAATGGTCGCCGAAGCGCGTAAGCGTTTTGCCTTGCGCGACATTGCCGTCTTGACGCGCAATAATACCGAGGTGCAGCAGGTGACCCAATGGCTCATCCACGAAGGTATTTATGCGCGTTCCGAGCGTACCAGTGATCTTAAGAACCATCCGCTCATCCTTGAGCTGGTCGCCTTCCTGCGTTTTGTACATTCACCTGCCGATAATGGCGCGTTCGCGGAATTTTTGTCTGGGGATATTTTTACAAAAGTGTCCGGCCTGTCCAAGGAACAGGTGCGTGATCTCCTTTTTGCCTGCCGTCTGAAAAAGACGTCCCGGACAGAGGTGTGTTTCTATAAGGAGTTCCGGGAGTCCCATCCGGAACTGTGGCAGGAATATTTTGAGGCGTCGTTCAGCCGGGCCGGTGTTTATCCGTTATATGAATTAGCCGTCGGTATATGCGGCACTTTTGGCATCGTGGCCGCGTTCCCTGATGCCCAGGGCTTCATCATGCATTTTCTCGAACTGATCAAGCGCCGTGAAGAGGATTCCTGCGACCTGGAGACCTTCCTGGAATATTTTGACGCGTTGGAGAATGAAGAGCGTTTTGTTCCCATGCCGGCGCAGGATGCGGTGCATGTCTTGACCGTGCATAAGGCCAAGGGGCTCGGTTTTCCTGTTGTCATCATCCCTTTTCTTGAGATGTCCATCAAGGTGGGCGCCGGTGGCGATGGGGGGCAGTCCTTTGCCTGGGACATCGAGGAAGAAGGCATACGGCTTTTGCGGATGAAGGAATCGTATACTCGTTTTGCGGATGAGTTGCGGGAACGTTATGCGCGTGAATATAAGGAGTCATTCTTCGCGGAACTCAACGCCGTGTATGTGGCCTTGACCCGTGCCGCATGGGAAATGTATGTGCTGATCCCGGAACGGGTGGGCAACAGCGTGAACCCCGTGCCGTTCTTGATACCGCCGGAAATTTTTCATCTGGGCGAACCGGTCGATCCCGGTACTGCCATTGTCCCGGAAGTTGAACGCCTGGTCTTGCCGCCACTGGCACATTACCCCTGGATCACCCGCCTGCAGGAAGAATTCCTCGGTGAGCGTGCGGCGCAGTCCAGGGCTCGCCGGGAGGGGGAGATCATGCATTTTTGCCTCGCGCAGGTCGCGAACCTTTCAGGGGCCGGTATTGATGAGACTATTGATCGGGCAGTGCTTGCCGGACAGATGCGTTTTGCCCATGAATGTGATGACGTGTCTCTACGGGCGCGGTTGAATGTCCTGTTGCAATTGCCCTCCTGGAAGAAGTTCTTCTTTTTGTCGTCGGACGCAAAGGTTTTATGTGAACAAGAGGTGGTCAATGCCCATGGCGATGCCCGGCGCATGGACCGATTGATCGTGTTCCCCAAGGACGTGTGGGTCGTGGATTTCAAGACTTCACGCGCGGATGAAGATGCCGACCAGCACCAGGTCGATGAATATCGTGCCCTGTTGGCTAAACTGTATCCCGGACGCGCTGTTTCTGCGTTCTTATTATATTTGGACGAGTCCCATGGGTAAGATCATCACCATTCCATTCACTGAGAAGTTCATCGAGCGCCTGGCCGACCATATTGTTCGTGAATATGCGGACAAGGGGCATGACCTTGGGCGCTTAGGGGTAGTATTCGGCGGGCGCAGGCCGGCCCTGTTCTTGAAGAGGGTCCTGGCCCGGCGCATCAAGGGGCCTTTTTATCCGCCCCGCACCTTTGCCATCGACGAGTTGATCACCGACATCACGGCATCCCAGGGGCGCAAACCCCTTTTGGACCTGGACCATTGCTTTACCTTGTATGAGCTGGCACGCACGCATGTCCCGCATGTGCTTAAGGGTAAGGAGGAATTCGTCCAATTCTTGCCCTGGGCCCGTGAGATCCTGCATTTTATTGAACAGCTGGACCTGGAGGACGCACCGGCGGATGCATTGAAGGTCCTGCAGGCGCACGCTGCCGTTGGTTTTGATGTCCCGCCGGACATCAATCGATTATTGGAGTCCCTGGTGGTCTTGCGCAGGGAATACCATCGATACCTCGATGCCCATGGCCTCACGTCGCGGGGGCATCAATATTTGCAGGCCAGCCGTCTTGTGAAGGACTATGACCCTCTGGGCATAGACCATATCCTGTTCTGCAATTTCTTTTACCTGCACCGTACCGAGATGTCCGTGGTCAAGGAGCTTTTTGATCGCGGCAAGGCATCCTTGTTCATGCAGGGAGATGAGCGCAAATGGCCGGCGCTCAAACGCATAGGACAGCATTTCGACCAAAGCATCACCGAGGGAAAAGAAGTCGTGCCCACCTCATTCGATCTCAAGGTCTATGCTGCTTTTGATATGCATGCACAGGCGGGAATTGTGGCTGAGATCCTTAAAGGGGTCGACGACCCCAGCGATACGGTCATCGTGCTGCCGGACGCGGATTTCATGCTTCCGTTATTGTCGGCCATAGGGCCGCAATTGGGCGAGTTCAATATTTCGTTGGGCTATCCCCTCAAGCGTTCATCTTTATATGCACTCTTGGAGGCGGTGATCGCCGCGCACAAGACCATGAAGGGCGAATTGTATTATTCCCGTGATTATCTGCGGGTCCTGCGCCATCCGCTGGTCAAGGAGCTTGAGTTTGAGGGGCAGGAGGGAGTTGCGCGTGTGCTGGTCCAAAAATTAGAAGAGGTGCTCACGGGTGCCGTGGCGTCCGGTCTTTCAGGGCAGGTCTTTCTAGGGCTGGAGCACATAGTGCACGACGATATTTTCTTGGCGGAAGCAGAATTGGCCTTGCATTCCGCCGGGATCGTCGGAAATGCGGACTCTATAAAGAAGGTGATGACGCTATTGCACGGGCATCTCTTCGGGGCGTGGCAGGATTTAAGCACCTTTAAACAATTGGCCAGCGCCCTTAAAAGTCTTTGTTCCTTGATGACCGAGCAGAGCGGCATGGAACAATATCCTTTTAATGAGCGGGTGGCGGCCCGGTTGGTCGAGATCGCGGAAGAATGGGCGTCCGCGCGTTTCGGGGCGCACGTATTTGCCCGGGAAGATCTTTTGCGCATTGTACAGGAACGTTTGGGCAAGGAATTGGTGGCATTCGGCGGTTCTCCCCTGCGGGGCCTGCAGGTGCTGGGACTGTTGGAGACGCGTTCTTTAAGTTTTACCCATGTCATTGTGGTCGACGTGAATGAGCGTGTCCTGCCGGACCTGAACATCTATGAGCCGTTGATCCCGCGGGAGGTGATGATCAAGATGAGTATCGACCGCCTGGAGTTGGAAGAGGAGATCCAAAGGTATCAGTTCATGCGCCTGATCTCCTCCGCACGGGATGTCCATCTCATTTACCAGGAACGCACAGACAAGGAACGCAGCCGTTTTGTCGAGGAGCTGATCTGGGAACAAGAATTAAAGAAGGACAAGATCGGGACAGTTGCCATTGTCCGGCCGGCGTTCAATGTTGCACTCAGAGAGTCCCATCGTGCGGTGGAAAAATCCCCTCTGATCGTTGATTTCTTGAAGGGCTTTACATTTTCCGCGACCAGCGTCAACACCTACATGCATAATCCGTATGATTTTTACCGCAATTATGTATTGGGCCTGCGGGAGAAGGAAGACCTGTTGGATGAACCGGAAAGCCGTCATGTGGGGACCTTTGTCCACGGCCTTCTGGAGGATGCCTTTAAGCCCTTCATCAATAAGCGGCCGGTCATTGATGCGGCATTCCGGAAGCATTTTGCCCGCAGCTTTGAAGAGGGTTTCAGCCAGACCTTTGGCAGAGGGGTCAGGTCAGACGCGTTCTTGCTGAAGTCTGTCTTGGAGCATCGCCTGGAGCGTTTCCTTGATGTTGAAGCTGAACGGCTGGACACCCAGGTCAAGGAGATCTTGTTCGTCGAGAAGAAATTCGAAGATACCATCGATTTGCCCTGCGGTCCTGTCCGGTTTAGCTACCGGGTGGACCGGGTGGATGCCATGCAGGACGGCACCATCATGGTCATTGATTACAAGACCGGGGGAATGGATGTCATGCCCTCGGGTTTTGAGGTGCCCACAGAGATGAGCAGGGAGATCTTGCGTGACCAGCTGGGCTCCTTCCAAATGCCCTTGTACCTGCATTACCTGGACAGGCAATATCCCGGCCTGCCGGTCAATGCCTCGCTCTACCAGTTAAGGACCATGAAGTTCGATCGTTTCATCACGCCTAAGACGATCCTGTCCCGTGAGCAAATGGTCAGCGGTTTTAAGCAGGCTTTGGGATTCATCATGGCCGAGATTTTTAATCCGAAAATATCTTTTATCGATGACCCGGTTGAGATAGAATAATTTCTATGAAAGTGATCTTGGCTGTTGATGATGACCGCATGTCCCTGATGCTTGTCAAACGCAAGCTCGAGGAGAGCGGCTTTGAAGTGATGACCGCCGGCAATGGCGAAGAAGCCCTTGCCCAGTTAAAGGTCAAAAAGCCGGACATGATTCTTTTGGACGTTGAAATGCCGGTCATGAACGGTTATGCCTTCATGATCGAACGCAACAAGGACCCTGAATTAAAGTCCATCCCTGTCGTCGTATTGACTTCCCACGAAGAGAATGAGCCCCTGTTCAAACGCCACGGCATCCGCGGTTACCTGATCAAGCCTTTGAACATGCAATTGCTGCTCGCAAAAGTGGCTGAGCTCATCGGCCCGACTGCTTAAGAGAGTTCTTCCATGCCTAAAACCATTATGCTGATCGACGATGAGCCCATCGTGGTGGACATTGCCCGGCGCAAGCTCCAGGACCGTGGCTATGATGTGATGACGGCGGGGGATGGTGAGGACGCCCTGGCCCAATTAGGCCAAGCCGTACCGGTCCTGATCGTGCTGGACATCCAGATGCCCAAAATGAACGGCTACACCTTCCTCATGGAAAAGAACAAGCTCCCCGCATTGGCCGATGTGCCGGTGATCGCAGTGACCGCCTACGCGGAAATGGAACCGATGTTCAAGCGCCACGGCGTCAAAGCCTACCTGTATAAACCCCTGAAATTGCAAGAACTTCTGGACAAGATCATTGAGGTTGCCGGCCCTGCTTGATCAAGTTTTCCGTATATTGACGCCCGGCGGCTTTTGTGATACTTTATCCTCCTTATGATCAAAGACAATATTGCGAAAGTCCGCTCACAGATCGCTGAAGCGTGCCGTAAGGCTGGCCGTGATCCTGAAGAAATAACCCTGATCGCCGTCACCAAGACAGCGCCGATCGAGGCCATCCAGGAAGCTATTGATGCCGGCGTCACGCATGCCGCAGAGAACCGCGTGCAGGAGGCGGAGGGTAAATTCCCATCGCTCCTAGCCCGGAATCCGGGGCTTTCGACCCATATCATCGGCCATTTGCAAAGCAATAAAGCGAAGGATGCCGTCAAGGTCTGTTCCCTGATCCAGTCGGTGGACAGTCTGAAGCTCGCCCAAGAGATCGAAAAACAAGCGGCGAAACTCAACAAGACGGTTGATATCCTGGTGCAGTTCAATACCGCACGCGAAGAGCAGAAGTTCGGCGCTGCGCCGGAAGAGGCTTTTGAATTGGTCGAAGGCATTAGCCATCTCGAGCATGTGCGCATCAAGGGATTCATGACCATGGCACCGTATACGGAAGACCAGGGCATCATCCGCAAGACCTTTGCAGACCTGAGAATGTTGCGTGATGATATCGCACAAAGGTTTGAAGGTGACATTAACGTCGAGACCAAGGTCCTGTCCATGGGCATGAGCGGCGATCTGGCCATTGCCATCGAAGAAGGTTCCACCATGGTGCGCGTGGGGAGCGCGATATTCAAATGAACAAACAAATAATTGCTATCATCGGCGGCGGTAATATGGGAGAGGCCCTGATCAAGGGACTGGCTGGCGGACGTGTCTTTGTCTGTGAAGCGGATGCGGCCCGTGCTGCCTATTTAAAGAAAAAATATGATGTTGTCATCACCCCGGCAGCTGAAGCCATTGCTGCCGCAGGGATCATTATCTTTGCCGTCAAGCCCCAGGACATGGGCGACGCGCTTGCCAACGTCGGAAATATTGGCAATAAACTCTTTATTTCCATCGCCGCAGGCCTGACCACAGGATTTTTTGAGAAGAGTTTAGGCGGCAGGCCTAAGGTGGTGCGCTCCATGCCCAATATGCCGGCACTGATCGGCGAGGGCATTACGGGTCTCTCCGCCGGAAAATATGCAAAGTCAACTGACCTTAAGACCGCGCAGAAGATATTAGGAACCTTGGGCGATACCGTCATTGTCAAAGAATCCATGCTCGATGCCGTGACCGCCGTGTCCGGCAGCGGCCCGGCCTATGTGTTCTTATTCGTTGAGCAATGGATCGCCGCGGCCAAAGCTTTAGGTTTTAAAGAAGCAGAGGCTCGGGCCTTGGTCTACAAGACACTGACCGGCAGCGCCCATTTATTGGAAAAAAGCCAGTTCGACGCCGGCACCCTGCGCACCAAGGTCACATCCAAAGGCGGTACCACCCAGGCAGCGCTTGAAGTGTTCGCTAAAGCAAAATTTGGTCAAACAGTGAAACAGGCTTTATTAGCAGCAAAAAAAAGAGCTAAAGAGTTATCACGCTAGAAAAGCTGTAAAAATTTCACCGACGGATTTTTCAAGGAGAATAGCATGGCTATCGTAGGCGTAATAGGCGGAAGTGGTCTGTACCAGATCGAAGGGATCCAGGGGGTCAAGGAAGTTTCCGTTAAGACGCCTTTTGGCGCGCCGTCCGATAAATTCATTACCGGCACCTTGTCCGGCACCAAGGTGGTTTTTCTGCCCAGACATGGCAGAGGCCATCTTATTTCCCCGTCCGAGATCAATTACCGCGCCAATATCTATGGCATGAAGAAGCTCGGAGTGGAGGCCATCCTTTCGGTGTCCGCTTGCGGTTCGCTCAAAGAGAAATATAAGCCCATGGATTTCGTTATTCCAGACCAGTTCCTCGACCGCACCCGTAAGGGCCGCGTCGACACGTTCTTTACCGGAGGCATCGTGGCGCATGTGGCATTCGCTGATCCCATATCCAAGGAGATCGCCGACGTCATTGATGCATCAGCGAAGAAATTGAAGGTCAAGGCGCACCGCGGTGGGACCTATGTGAACATGGAAGGCCCGCAGTTCTCGACCAAGGCGGAATCCAACCTGTACCGCAAATGGGACATGGACATCATCGGTATGACCAATCTGACCGAGGCGAAGCTGGCTCGCGAGGCGGAGATCTCCTATGCGACGCTGGCCGCAGTCACCGATTATGACTGCTGGCACCCGTCCCATGATTCCGTCACCGTTGAGATGATCATCGATTATTTGCACAAGAACGTGGCCAACGCCAAGAACATATTGAAATTAGCTATCCCTGTTGTCGGAAAGATGAAAAGCTTCAGCGCGGCGAACGCCCTGCAATACGCCATCATCACGGACCGCAGTAAAATACCGGCTAAAGTAAAAAAAGATCTGGCTCCGATCATTGGGAAATATATAAAGTAAAAATTGTCACCCCCGAATGTTTTAATCGGGGGTCCATTATGGATTCCCGCTTTCGCGGGAATGACGCGAGGACTCTATGGATTATTCAAAAACGCTGAATTTACCGCAAACTGATTTTGCCATGAAGGCCGGCCTGGTGCAGAAAGAGCCCCTGACCCTGGCCCGATGGGTGAATGATAAGATCTACGAACGGGTGCGCGCCAAGGCTGAGGGGAAGAAGCCTTTCATCCTGCACGACGGGCCTCCGTATGCCAACGGCCATATCCACATCGGCCATGCGCTCAACAAAACTTTGAAGGACATCATTGTTCGTTATAAAAGCATGAAGGGTTTTGATGCTCTGTATGTGCCGGGCTGGGACTGCCATGGCCTGCCCATTGAGCACCAGCTGTTAAAAGACCTGAAGGCCAGCAAGAGCGATTTCGATACGGTGGTCTTCCGCAAAAAAGCCCACGACTATGCCATGAAATTCGTCGGCATCCAGCGCGACGAGTTCAAGCGTTTGGGGATCTGGGCGGAGTGGGAGAAGCCGTATCTTACCCTGGCGCCGGAATATGAACATTGGATATTGAATTCCTTGGCGAAGTTGACCCAGAAGGGCTATGTGTACCGCAGCCTAAAGCCTGTCAATTGGTGCCCCAGCTGTGAGACCGCGCTCGCTGAGGCGGAGGTTGAACATGAGAATAAAACATCTCCGACTGTGTATGTTAAATTTGCGGTAGAGGGTGAGAATAAGACATCCCTGTTGATCTGGACGACCACTCCCTGGACCTTATTGGCGAACGTAGCGGTGGCCGCGCATGCGGAGTACACCTATGTCTATGCCGATACGGGTTCTGAGGTTTTGATCCTTGAGAAGACCTTGGCTGCGAAGTTGCTCGGAGAATTCAAGACGGTCAAGGAGGTTAAGGGTTCTGAACTTAAGAAATTGACCTATGCGCATCCATTCGGCAAGCGTCCATCCTGTCCCGTCGTCACCGCGGATTATGTGACGAGGGAAGACGGTACGGGTCTGGTGCACACAGCACCCGGCCACGGCCAGGATGATTATCAGACCGGTTTGAAGAACGGCCTGCCTGTCCTGATGCCGGTCAATGGTAAGGGTGTATTCACGGAAGAAGGGGCGCCGTTCGCCGGACAATTCATTTTTAAGGCCAACGACAATATTATCGCCGACCTGCAGGGCAGGGGCATGCTGTTCAAGTCCGAAGCCATCCAACATTCATATCCGCATTGCTGGCGCTGCAAGAATCCGGTCATCACCCGCGCCACGGAACAATGGTTCCTGCGGATCGACCATGACGGCCTGCGCCAGAAATTGCGCGATGCCATAGAGCGTGACGTGGAATGGGTTCCGCCTGCCGGGCGTGAGCGCATCCTAGGGATGGTCAATACCCGTCCGGACTGGTGCTTGTCCCGCCAGCGCCACTGGGGTGTTCCGATCCCGGCCATCAGCTGTAATAAATGTCCGAATGGCAAGCAGGTCCTGCCGGTTGAATTGATCGAGCACCTGGCCGAAATGGTCAAAACCCAGGGCAGCGGCATCTGGTTCGAAAAAGATATCAAGGAACTGATGCCGTCCGGTTTCAAATGCGCGGATTGCGGAGGGGCGGATTTCAAGAAGGGGAATGACATTTTGGACGTTTGGTTCGATTCCGGGGTCAGCCACCAGGCTGTCTTTCATTCAATGATCCATAAGCCGTTGCCGGCGGACCTGTATCTTGAAGGTTCCGACCAGCACCGCGGTTGGTTCCAGTCTTCATTGATCCCATCTGTCGCCATGGATGGGCGTGCGCCATACCGTCAGGTCCTGACCCATGGCTTTGTGGTGGACGGGGCAGGGCGCAAGATGTCGAAATCTTTGGGCAATGTGGTCAAGCCGCAGGAAATGATCGACCAGAACGGCGCGGAGATCATCCGTTTGTGGGTCGCTTCCAGCTCGTATAATGA
>JAYVSG010000146.1:0-11506 GCA_043775535.1 Candidatus Omnitrophota bacterium | reverse complement strand
GCCCACCTGCTTGTGCTCGACGACCCGATGATGCGTGAACAGGTCATCAAAGGGGTGCGGGAGGGGAATTCCGGTTCCGAGTATGTCTTTCTTAAGGTGATCCGCGCGCATGTGAATGTCCTTTCCAAGATACAGGATGAATATTTGCGTGAACGCACCAGCGATATCAATGATATTGCCCGCCGCGTCTTGAAACATTTGATGGAAGAGAGCAAGTGGCATGATCTGGACCATCTGCAGACGGACCTGGTCCTGGTGGCCCATGAGCTTTCCCCGTCGGATGCGGTCAGCATGTACAATAAGAAGATCCTGGCCTTTGTTACCGATATTGGGGGCCGCACTTCCCATACGGCCATCATTGCCAAGTCCCTTGGGGTTCCAGCCGTGGTCGGCCTCAAGGACGCCACGCTCAGGATCGCGAATGCGGACTATGTGATCGTGGATGGCCAAAAGGGCCTGGTCATCGTCAATCCGACCAATGCGACCAAGGAAATGTATGCCAAGGAACAGAGCAAGATCCATGCGTCGCTGGAAAAGCTCGATGACCTTAAGGATCTGCCCGCGCAGACATCGGACGGCCGGCGTGTCATGATCCTCGCGAATCTGGAGCTGTCTTCCGAATTGCAGAATGTGCGCAAGTACGGGGCCGAGGGAGTGGGGTTGTACCGCACGGAATTCCTGTATATGAACCGTTTGGACCTGCCTTCGGAAGAAGAGCAGTACCAGGCCTATAAACAGGTGGCTGAAGCTGTTGCTCCCCGTCCTGTGACCATACGCACGCTTGATCTGGGGGGGGACAAGTTCATTTCCAGCGTCCAGATCCCTAAGGACATGTCACCGTTCTTAGGCATGCGTGCCATCCGTTTTTGCCTGGAACGCGACGATATTTTTAAGGCCCAGCTCAGGGCCATCTTGCGTGCGTCCGTGCACGGGCGCGTGCAGATGATGTATCCCATGATCTCGGGTGTGGGGGAGTTGCGTCAGGCCAATGCGATCCTGAACGACGTGAAGCGCTCCCTGCATGATGAGAAGGTCTCTTTTGACACCAATATGAAGGTCGGGGTCATGATCGAGGTCCCATCGGCGGTGATGACCGCGGACGTCCTGGCCAAGGAAGCGGATTTTTTCTCGATCGGTACCAATGACCTGATCCAGTACAGTCTCGCGGTCGACCGCGTGAATGAAAAGACCGCCCACCTTTATGAGCCGGCCCATCCGGCCGTGCTGCGCATGATCCAAAGGACGGTGGATGCCGGCCATAATGAGAACATCCACGTGGGTGTTTGCGGGGAAATGGCCTCGGACCCTGTCATGGCCTGCCTGCTCCTGGGGCTTGGCGTGGATGAATTCAGCATGTCCCCTTCAAGCATCCTGACCGTCAAGAAAATGGTCCGCGGCCTGCGCATCAGCGATGTCATACGCATCACCCAGGAAGCCATGGGGCTTTCCACGGGCCAGGAAGTGGAAGAATATGCAGCCGCACAATTACGCAGGCTTATTCCGAATTTGTAAGTAATCAGGAGTCCGTCCAATGAAAGCTTTGATCTTAGCTGCAGGATACGGGACACGTTTGGCTGCTGTGGCCAAGGACACCCCTAAGCCATTGCTCGATGTGGCCGGGAAACCGCTCATCGATTACACCATCCGCAAATTGAAGCCCGTTAAGGGGCTGACCGAGATCGTGGTCGTCAGCAATAACAAATTTTATGGTAAATTTTGCGATTGGGCCCTGACCCATCCGGATTTCAAGGTGCGCATCGTCAATGACGGGACCAACAGCCCGGAAGAGCGCCTTGGTTCCGTGGGAGACATCAATTTCGTCTGGGCCAATGAGAAATCCCTGGATGACTGGCTCATTTTGGGCGGGGACAATATTTTTGACCAGGATTTCAACCAGTACATGGATTTTGCCAAGGCCAAGAGCCCGGCTATGACCATCGGTCTCTACGACATCCATGATGTTGCCGGGGCCACAAAATTCGGGGTTGCGGCCGTGGATAAGGCCGACAAGGTCATTTCTTTTGAAGAAAAGCCTGCGCAGCCTAAATCTAGCCTTATTGTCATGCTCCTGTATTACTTCCCCAAGGAGACCCTGGCCTATATGGAGGAGTACCGCAAGGAGTCAAACGCCCTGGATGCGGCCGGCAGCTATATCAAATGGCTGTCCGAAAAGAAAAATGTTTACGGTTTTCAATTTAATGGCAAATGGTATGATATCGGAAGCGTCGAATCCTTAAGGGAAGCGCAAGACTATTTTCAGAAACGTTAATGTTCTATTTAATTGAAAGGTGGTTTGTGTGAAAGGACGTTATTTATTCACATCTGAGTCGGTCGGTGCGGGACATCCGGATAAGGTTTGCGACAATATTTCTGACGGCGTTCTTGACGCTGTCTTGAAGGACGATCCCAAAGGCCGCGTGGCCTGTGAGACCTTTTGTACCAGCGGCCTGGTCATTGTGGGCGGCGAGATCACCACATCCACCTATGTGGATGTGCACAAGCTGGTGCGCGAAGTGCTTTTGGACATCGGGTATAACCATCCGAAGTATGGTTTCGACGCCAATACCTGTTCTATTTTGAACGGCATCAACAAGCAGTCCCCGGACATCAGCCAGGGTGTGGACAAGGGCGGCGCCGGCGATCAGGGCATCATGTTCGGCTTTGCCTGTTCTGAAACGCCTGAACTCATGCCGCTTCCGATCATGCTTTCCCACCGCTTGGTGGCCCGCGTGACCGAAGTGCGTGAAAAGGGCATCTTGAAATATTTGGGACCTGACTGCAAGTCCCAGGTCACCATCGAATATGAAGATGACAAGCCCCTGCGTGTGGATGCGGTCGTCCTGGCCTGCCAGCACACCGAAGAGATCCTGGACAAGACGGGCAAGAAGATCACGGAAAAGGCCCGCCAGGAGATCATCAAGACCATCGCACACCCGGTCGTGGGCAAGCTGATGGACAAGAACACCAAATTCTATGTCAATGAGACAGGCAAGTTCGTTGTCGGCGGTCCGCAGTCCGACACCGGTGTCACCGGCCGTAAGATCATCGTCGATACCTATGGCGGCGCTGTTCCCCATGGCGGTGGTGCTTTCTCCGGTAAGGATCCGAGCAAGGTTGATCGTTCCGCAGCCTATATGGGCCGTTATGTGGCCAAGAACATTGTTGCCGCTGGCTTGGCCGATAAGTGCATGGTGCAATTGAGTTATGCCATCGGCTATCCGCAGCCTGTTTCTATCATGTTCGATACCTACGGTACCGGCAAGGTATCCGAGCAACGTTTAGTTGAGTTGGTCCGCAAGAATTTCGACCTTTCACCCAAGGGTATCATCAAGACGCTTGACCTGCTCAAGCCCATTTACCGCAAAACCGCAGCTTACGGCCATTTCGGGCGTCCTGGCTTCACATGGGAAAAGACCGATATGGCGGCTACATTAAAGAAGGGTGCATAAGATGGCAACCGCAACATTGAAGGAGCCTAAGAAAATGGCCAAATCCAATACCAACGGCAGTGCTAAAGCTTTTGCCGATTACAAGGTCAAGGACATGTCCCTGGCCGCCTGGGGCCGCAAAGAGATCACCATCGCCGAGACTGAGATGCCTGGCCTCATGGCCTTGCGCAAGGAATACGGCACCAAGAAACCGCTCAAGGGTGCGCGCATTTCCGGCTGTATCCACATGACCATTGAGACCGCGGTTTTGATCGAGACCTTGATCCATTTAGGCGCTGATGTGCGCTGGTCTTCCTGCAATATCTTCTCGACCCAGGACCATGCCGCTGCCGCGATCGCTGCCGCCGGTATCCCGGTCTTTGCTTGGAAGGGCGAGACCCTGGAAGAGTATGACTGGTGCGTCGAACAGACCATTGAATGGCCGGATGGCAAAGGCCCCAACATGCTTTTGGATGACGGTGGGGACCTGACCATCATGGTGCATGGCAAATACAGCAAATATTTAAAGAACGTTAAAGGGCTTTCCGAAGAGACAACGACCGGTGTGCACCGTTTATACGAAATGGTGCAAAAAGGCACCTTGAAGATGCCGGCCATCAACGTCAATGATTCGGTGACCAAGTCCAAGTTCGACAATCTCTATGGCTGTCGTGAATCCCTGATCGATGGCATCAAGCGTGCCACCGACCGCATGATCGCGGGCAAGGTCTGCGTCGTTGCCGGTTACGGCGACGTGGGCAAGGGCTGCGTGCAATCCTTCAGGGGTCTTGGCGGACGCATCATCGTGACCGAGATCGATCCCATCTGCGCGCTGCAGGCGGCGATGGAAGGTTATGAGGTCATGCCCATGGCCGAAGCAGCCAAGTTGGGCGATATTTTCGTCACCGCCACTGGCTGTATCGATGTCATTGTCGGCAAGCATTTGGATGTGATGAAGAGCGGTGCCATTGTCTGCAACATCGGGCATTTTGATTCAGAGATCGAGATCGCCTATCTGAACGGCCGTAAGGACGTCAAGAAGATGCAGATCAAGCCGCAGGTCGACCAGTATGAATATCCCAACGGTAAGAAATTGATCGTCCTGGCTGAAGGCCGTTTGGTCAATCTGGGTTGTGCCATGGGGCATCCGTCGTTCGTCATGAGCTCTTCGTTCACCAACCAGGTCTTGGCGCAAATGGAATTGTGGCAGAATGCGCATAAATATGAGAATAAGGTCTACACGCTGCCCAAGCGCTTGGACGAGCAGGTGGCCCGTTTGCATTTGGGCAAGGTGGGGGCGAGGCTTGATACGCTCAGCACCGCCCAGGCAAAATACCTTGGGTTAAAGACCGAGGGCCCTTACAAGCCGGATCATTATAGGTATTAATTAGGAATGTCATTCCCGCGAAAGCGGGAATCCATAATAGGCCCCCGCTTTTGCGGGGGTGACAAAGGAACATATGGCAAACACAATGAAGAAGATCGGTATCCTGACTTCCGGCGGTGATGGTCCGGGCATGAATGCGGCCATCCGTTCCGTGGTGCGCTATGGCCTGCATTATGGGTTGGAAGTCGCCGGCATCATGCGCGGGTACCAGGGTCTTCTTGAGAATGATATTGTGCCCATGAACCACCGTTCGGTGTCCAACATCGTCAACAAGGGTGGGACCATCCTCAAGACCGCCCGTTCCAAGGAATTCTCGACGGACGAAGGCAAGAACAAGGCCGCTGCGATGCTTAAACAGAACAATATCGACGGACTGGTGGTCGTTGGCGGTGACGGCTCTTACCGCGGCGCCAGCCGTTTATATGAACTGTCAGGCATCCCGACCATCGGTCTGCCGGGCACCATCGATAATGACCTCAATGGTACGGACCAGACCATCGGTTGTTCCACCGCCATCAATACTGCCTTGGAATCCATCGACAAGATCCGCGACACTGCCCAGAGCATGGAGCGTGTTTTCGTGGTCGAGGTCATGGGGAACAAGTCCGGTTACATCGCCATGGAAGTGGCCTTGGCTGCCGGCGCGGAAGATGTGATCATCCCGGAGCACACCTTTGATTATGAAGGCATGTACCAGGAGATCCAGGAAGGCAATAAGAAGGGCAAGATCAGCTATATCATCATCACGGCCGAAGGTGCGGCAATGGCCCCTGTGGTCGCGGAAAGCATCACCCGCAATACGGGCCTAGAAAGCCGTTATGTGGTCTTGGGACACGTGCAGCGCGGGGGGACCCCCAGTGGCCAGGACCGTATCCTGTCCACACGACTGGGTGCTGCTGCCGTCGATCTCTTATTGAACGGCATTTACGGCAAGGCGGTCGGGATGATTCAGGATAAGATCAATGTCACCGACCTGAAAGATGCCACCCGCCGCACCCATACCGACATGCTCCAGAAGTATGATCTGCTTAAGATCCTCACCTAGTTTCGCTTTACAGCTACCCCAAGATTTGGTATAGTAGGCACTTTATTGAACGGGCCGCCAAGGCCCATTTCAGGAGGAGTCAAATGCCGCACGCAGTCGCATCCATCGATGAATTGGTCAAAAAATTAGTCCTTACCGATGATATCAAAGAGAAGGAAGCTGTAGCCAAGCAGATCCAGGCCGAAGCACGTGCCAAGGGTGCTTATCTGGCTTCCATCCACGACGTATATATGGCCCGCGGCAATGGTCAGGGCAAGAATTTTACCGTCCCTGCCATGAACCTGCGTTCCCTCACATATTACCTGGCCCGCGCCATCTTTCGCGTTGCCAAGCGTTTGAACGCCGGTGCGTTCATTTTCGAAATTGCCAAGTCTGAAATGGGTTATACTGGACAGCCGCCGATCGAGTATGTTGGTGTGATCTTGGGCGCCGCGGTCAAGGAAGGTTATGCCGGTCCCGTGTTCATCCAGGGCGACCATTGCCAGATCAAGGCCGGGGAGTACTTCAAGGACAAGAACAAGGAAGTTTCCGCCTTGAAGGACATGGTTCACGATTGTATCGCGGCCGGTTTCTATAATATCGACGTTGATTCATCCACGACCGTTAAATTGGACCGTGCGACCTTGACGGAACAGCAGCGCGACAATTTTGAGACCTGCGCGGATATCTCTGCGTTCATCCGCAAGCACCAGCCCAAGGGCATTCAGGTGTCCATCGGCGGTGAGATCGGCGAAGTTGGTCACAAGAATTCCACAGTTGAAGAATTGGTTGCCTTCACCGAAGGTTATAATAACAGCCTGCCCAAGGGCTTGGTTGGTTTGAGCAAGATCTCTGTCCAGACCGGTACGTCCCACGGTGGTACGGTTTTGCCCGACGGTACGATCGCCAAGGCCGAAGTTGATTTCAAGACCTTGAAGGATCTTTCCGAAGCGGCAGCCAAGAAATTCGGCATGGGCGGCGCGGTGCAGCACGGCGCATCCACCTTGACCGATGATCAATTCAACAAGTTCCCGACGGTCAACACCATCGAGATCCACTTGGCGACCAATTTCCAGAACAAGACCTTGGACAGCAAATTGTTCCCCAAGGACCTGTATTCCAAAATGGTCGAGTGGACCAAGGCCAATTGCTTGAGCGAACGCAAGGTCACGGACACCGATGAGCAATATGTGTATAAGGCCCGCAAACGTGCCCTCGGCCAGTTCAAGAAGGACATCATGAACCTGCCGGAAAGCGTCAAGGAAGGCATTGCAGCCGAGATCGAACAGAATTTTGAGTTCCTGTTCAAGCAATTGAACGTCAACGACACCAAGGATTTCGTCGTAGGGATCGTAAAGCCGGTAGATGCAGCGATCGGTCTACGTGATTCCCAGGCAGTGTTGGACGGTGAAGGCGACGATTAATTCAAATTTCATTCCCATCAAGGGAATTAAAGACAGGATAAAATAAAATGGCTAAGATCTACTACGATAAAGATTGCAACATCAACGATATCAAATCCAAGACCATCGCCGTTGTCGGTTATGGGATCCAGGGCCGCGGTCAGGCTTTGAATTTGCGCGACAGTGGTTTGAAGGTCATTGTGGCCCAGCGTCCGGGCGGCCCGAACTACGAACAGGCCAAGAAGGACGGGTTCAAGCCTGTTTCCGTCGAGGAAGCAGCCATGGCGGCGGATGTCATCATCATCCTGACCCAGGACCATTTGCAGGCCGAGATCTACAACAAGTCCATCAAGCCGTACCTGACCAAGGGCAAGGCATTGGCCTTCTCCCATGGTTTCAATATCCATTTCAAGTTCATCCTGCCTCCCAAGGACGTCGATGTCTTCATGATCGCGCCCAAGGGTCCGGGCGCCTTGGTGCGCCGTCAGTATGAAGAGGGCAAGGGTGTTCCATGCTTGGTCGCCATCCATCAGAATGCCACCAAGAAAGCATTGAAGGTCGCCTTGGCCTATGCCAAGGGTATCGGTGGTTCCCGCGCGGGCATCATCCAGACCACCTTCAAGGAAGAGACCGAGACCGATCTTTTCGGCGAGCAGGCTGTCTTGTGCGGCGGCGCCAGCGAATTGGTCAAGGCCGGTTTCGAGACCCTGGTCAACGCCGGTTACCAGCCTGAGATCGCCTATTTCGAATGTTTGCATGAATTGAAACTGATCGTCGACCTGATGTATGAGGGCGGCATCCAGCATATGCGCCAGCGCGTTTCCGATACGGCTGAATTCGGCGACATGACCCGCGGTCCCCGCGTGGTCAATGCCCGCACCCGTGCGGAGATGGCCAAGATCCTTAAGGAAGTCCAGAAGGGCCAGTTCGCCAAGGAATGGATGGCAGAGAACCAGAAGAACGGCCGCAAGAACTTCATTGCCATGCGCAAATCCGGCGAAGGCCACCTTATTGAAAAGGTCGGCGGCCGACTACGTGGCATGATGAGCTGGATGAAAAAGTAATGCAAGAAAGATAAATTCCCATAAAAATGTTACAATTAGGGGCGAGATTTATCTCGCCCCTTTTCTTTTTATAAAGGACATCATATGAGCGACAAAAACAAAGTATATATTTTCGATACGACATTGCGTGACGGGGAGCAGGCGCCCGGCGCCTCCATGAATCCCAAGGAGAAGCTGGATATCGCCTTGAATCTGGAACGTTTGGGTGTCGATATCATCGAAGCGGGGTTTGCCGTCATTTCCAAGGGTGATTTCGATTCTGTGCACACCATTGCCCGGCATGTGAAGAATGCCACGGTATGCAGTTTGGCTCGGGCCCTCCCTAAGGACATCGATGCTGCTGCCTTGGCCATCAAGCCGGCTCGGCAGGGGCGCATCCATGTTTTTTTGGCCACCTCCAAGATCCATTTGGACCATAAATTCAAGAAAAGCCAGGACCAGATCCTCGCCATGGCGGTCGATGCGGTCAAGTATGCCCGCAAAAAATGCGCCAATGTCGAATTCTCCCCTGAAGATGCTTCCCGCACCGAGAAGGAATTCCTGTACCGTGTGGTCGAAGCCGCGATCAGGGCAGGGGCGACCACCGTCAATATCCCGGACACCGTCGGCTACAGCACTCCGTTGGAATACGGGGCGGTGATCAAAGGTATCCTGAATAATGTCCCTAATATCAATAAGGCGGTGATCTCGACCCATTGCCACGATGACCTGGGGATGGCCGTGGCTAATTCTTTGGCCGCTGTGTCCAACGGCGCCCGCCAGGTGGAATGCACCATCAACGGCATCGGTGAGCGCGCGGGCAATGCCTCCATGGAAGAAGTGGTGATGGCCTTGAAAACCCGCAAGGACTTCTACGGCGTCAGCACCGACATCAAGACCCGTGAATTTTACCGTTTGTCACGCATGGTGAGCAAGGCCACGGGCTTTATCGTGCCGCCAAACAAAGCCATCGTCGGTGCCAATGCTTTTCGGCACGAATCCGGCATCCACCAGGACGGTGTTTTGAAGGAGAAGCGCACCTATGAGATCATGGATGCGGAAGACGTCGGGGTCCCGACCAATGAAGGTTTGGTCCTGGGTAAACATTCCGGCCGCCATGCCTTCAAGGACCGTTTGAAGAACTTGGGGATCGTCCTGCCCGAAGCCCAATTGGATGAGGCCTTTGCCCAGTTCAAGGACTTGGCGGACAAGAAGAAACGCATTTTTGACGAAGACCTGCTGGCCATTGTCGATGACAAGGGCCGTGCAGCCAAGGATGTTTATAAATTGGTTGACCTGGTCTACACCAGCGGTAGCAAGGTCGAACCTAAGGCCAAGGTCACATTAGGGTATAAGGGCCGGAAGATCGCCAAGGAATCGACCGGCGACGGTCCGGTGGATGCCTGCTATCGTGCCATTGAGGACCTGACCAAGGTCAAGGCGGAATTGCTGGATTATGCCATCCACTCGGTCACCGAAGGCAAGGATGCCCAGGGTGAGGTGGGTGTGAAGGTGGCCATTAAGGGCAAGCCCTACAGCGGCCGCGGCGCCAGCACGGACATCATCGAGGCCTCTGCCAAGGCATATTTGAATGCCATCAATGTGGCGTTGACCCAGCCGGTCTCTGCCCAGGAAAAAGCACATGGGGTATGAACCGCCGGCCATATACGGCATCATCGGCAATCCATTAAGCCATAGCTTATCGCCCGTGATGCACAATGCCGCCTTCAAAGCGCTCAAGGTGAATGCGACCTATAAGCTTTTTCCGTTGGCCGACGATGAGGAGCTCAAGCTCTTCATGGAAGACCTTAAGGAAACGGACAATCCTGTTTTCGGGATCAATGTCACCGTCCCGTATAAAGAAAAGGTCATTCCTTACCTGGACGTTGTCGACCCTTTTGCCGTGAAGGTGGGGGCGGTCAATACCGTTCTGATCACGCATGAGCGCAAGTTGTTGGGTTTTAACACCGACGGCCCGGGTTTTTTGAGCCATTTGAAGGAATTGAATTGTGATTTCCGGGACAAGCGCGTTGCGATCCTTGGCGCCGGAGGCACCACCCGGGCCATCCTGAGTGTCCTGTGCATGGTCAATGAGCGGCCGGAGAGCATCAAGCTCTATAATCGTACGACCGCCAAGGCGACCGTCCTGGTCAATGACCTGGGGCAGAGGATGGATGCCAGTCTTATTGAAGTGGTGTCCAATGCCGAGGACCTGAACGTGGAATTGGCGGATATCCTTATTAATACCACCTCTGTCGGGCTTAAAGGAGAAGAGGGGCTCTTGATCGATCCGGAGAACCTGCACCCGGACATGATGGTCTATGATGTGATCTATAACCCTTCTCCCACACCCTTGCTGAAGGCAGCCAAGGCCAAAGGCGCGCAGACCGCCAACGGATTGGGCATGCTATATTACCAGGGCATCCTGGCCTTCAAACATTGGGCCGGAGTGGATATCGAGGACAAATATAAGAAGGTCATGCGCAAGGCGCTTGAAGAAGGGGCAAAGAAATAATGGACCCTATTGCCGTTGCTGTTTTTGTGTTCGGGTCAATGATCGGCTCTTTTTTGAATGTGTGCATCGTACGCCTGCCCAGGGAACAGTCCATCGTGTTCCCGTCCTCGCATTGCGGCCAGTGTAAGAAGCCCATTGCCTGGCATGACAACATCCCATTGATCAGCTGGCTTTTGCTAAAGGGCAAATGCCGCCACTGCCAAGCGAAATTTTCCTTCCGTTATTGGTTGGTGGAATTCCTGACCGCCGGAGCCTTTTTGGGATTCTATCTTCATTTCGGGTTAAGTCCCTTGTTATTGCCGTACCTGGTCATGCTCAGCTGTTTTATCGTGGCGACCTTTGTGGATTTTGCCGAGCGCATCATTCCCGACGAGGTGAGCGTAGGCGGTATGTATGCCGGCATTGTCTTAAGCGCCCTGGTCCCGGCCATGCATCCGTTGACCGTTGAGGAGGTTTCCTTCAGCGCCTTCTTGGCGGGCATTATTGTGCTGGCCTGTTTGGGTCTCATGGCGATCTACCCGATCTTCTGCAAGCATTTGATGGAGGGGCAGGAGCCTTCCGAGGATCGCGGGGTCAAGCTGTTGGTTTTTTTCTCTTTATTGGGCGCGGCCTTCCTCAATATTTTTATCACATATTTGCCGGCGATCTTCGGGCCCTATGCATTGAGTCTCAGCGCGGCGCTTTCCGGTTATATCATCGGCGGCGG
>JAYVSG010000145.1:0-4868 GCA_043775535.1 Candidatus Omnitrophota bacterium | reverse complement strand
GACAAGAAAGAGCCGCTTTCAAAATTATTTTACATTGGGCCCATGTTCCGCGGCGAACGGCCGCAAAAAGGAAGATTGCGCCAGTTCCACCAGATAGGTGTGGAGGCGATCGGGCCCAATACCGCGTCCGCATTATTGGATGCTGAAGTCTTGGCCTTGGCCATGCATTTATTGCAGGAGCTGGGGGTCAAGGGGCCGAAACTCAAGATCAATTCCTTGGGTTCCAAAGAAGATAAAGAACATGTTTCGTCCTGGTTAAGGGCAGAATTCACCAAGCACAAAGCTGAGCTGTGTCCCGATTGCCAGGATCGTTTTGAGCGTAATGTGTTCCGTGTCCTGGATTGTAAGAATGAAGCCTGCCGTAAGGTGGTCAATGCCGTGCTTGGCAAGGGCCAGGCGTTGCCTTTATCCGATCTGTCCCGTAAATATTTTGATGATGTGCAAGCTGCGCTCAAAGAGCTCGGCATTGCGTACGAAGTTGCGCCGCATCTGGTGCGGGGGCTGGATTATTACACGCATACCGTCTTCGAGATCACCGCGGAAGGATTAGGAAGTCAGGACGCCGTCGGTGCCGGTGGTCGTTACAGCGGGTTGGTGCATGAATTAGGCGGGGATGCTAAAACGGATTTCGGTGCCATCGGGTTTGCGCTCGGGATTGAACGTGTCCTCCTGGCTTCCGGGAAGACTGCGGGAACACCGGCATCCATTGAGGCGTTCGTGATTGCCATGGACAGGGCTTATGAAGGCCAGGCCTTCAAGATCGTCAGTGAATTGCGCAAAGCAGGCATCAGCGCCGATATGAGCTATACTGGCGGCTCCATCAAGTCCCAAATGAGCCGCGCCAATAAATTCAATGCCCGTTTCGCCCTTATATTAGGAGACGACGAGGTAAAGAACAGTAGCGTCGCTGTGAAAGACATGCAAGCGGGTACGCAGGAAATAGTGGCTATTAAAGAAGTCGTAGTGAGATTAGGTACACTTCTGTCATAACTTGATTAGTTTCTAGTAGATATCTAGGAACGTTCTAAGAAAGGTTTTAAGATGAGAACGCACACATGTGGGGAATTGAATAAGGATAACAAAGACCAGGAAGTGACCCTCTGCGGTTGGGTGCATCGCCGCCGTGACCATGGCAAATTGATCTTCATCGATATCCGCGACCGCTATGGCATCACGCAGGTGGTCTTTGTCCCGTCAGTTTCACCCAAGGCCCACGAAGAGGCACAGAAGCTTGGGCCCGAGTTCGTGGTCAAGATCAAGGGTTCGGTCAATGTGCGTCCTCCCAAGAACGTGAACCCCGATGTTCCCTGCGGCGACATTGAATTGCTGGCCAAGGACCTGGAAATATTGAACACTAGCAAGGTCCCGGTCTTTGAGATCGACGATAATATCGAGGCCTCTGAAGACTTGCGCCTGACCTACCGCTACCTGGACATCCGCCGCAGCAAGGTGCGCGACGGGCTGGTGCTGCGCCACAACATTTGCCAGGCCATCCGTAAATTCCTCAACGCTGAGAAGTTCACTGAGATCGAGACCCCTGTCCTGACCAAATCAACACCGGAGGGGGCCCGTGATTTTTTGGTCCCGTCCCGTTTGACCCCGGGCGCGTTCTATGCCTTGCCGCAATCGCCCCAATTGTTCAAACAGATCCTGATGGTCTCCGGGATGGACCGCTACTACCAGATCGTCAAATGTTTCCGCGACGAAGACCTGCGCGCCGACCGTCAGCCGGAATTCACCCAGCTGGATATGGAAATGTCCTTTGTGGATGAAGAATTCATTTATAACCTCACCGAGCACCTCTATAAGCAGGTGTTCAAGGAAGTTTTGAACGTGGACCTGCAGATCCCGTTCCCGCGCATGACCCATGCCGAGGCGCTGGCGAAGCATAATTCCGACAAACCGGACATCCGCCAGGACAAAAATAACCCTAAAGAATTCGCCTTTCTTTGGGTTGTGGATTTTCCCTTAATGAAGTATAATGCCGAAGAAAAGCGCTGGGACAGTGAACATCACCCGTTCACCGGCATCAATCCTGCGGATGAAGCTGCCTTGCACAGCGGCGATTATGCCAAGGTGCGCGGCCGCTGTTACGACCTTGTCTTGAACGGCAATGAGATCGGTTCCGGTTCGGTGCGTATCCACCGTCGGGAATTGCAGCAGAAGATATTTGACATCATTGGTTTGGACCCTGAAGAAGCACAAAAGCGTTTTGGATTTTTACTGCGCGCCTTTGAATACGGCGCGCCGCCGCACGCGGGAGTGGCATACGGCATTGACCGCATCGTCACCATCATCACGGGCAATGAATCCATCCGCGATTGCATCGCGTTCCCCAAGACCCAGAAGGGTACGTGCCTGATGACGGAAGCTCCGTCGGAAGTGGACGCGAAACAATTGAAGGAATTGGGTATAGCAACTTTGAAAAGAGCGTAAATGGAAGCAACAATCGGGAGGATCACAATGTTCACAAAATTATTAGGCGTTATTGTCCTGGCGGTGTTCGCTGCAGGTTGCGGCGTTAAGGCCCAGACCTATGTCATGACCAAGGAGCGTACCGATATCGCGACCGCTTCCGGCGGTAATGCTGGTTATATCAAGGGCGGCGCTGAATACAAGTCCCCGGATAAAAAGACGCGCAAGATTTATATCCTCGAAGTGAGCAAGCCGCTTGCCGAGGGCGACGTCAAGAAGATCACGCAGGAAACAAAGACCGAGACCCAGGAAACCGTTGCTGTTGAAGTCCCGCATGCCAAGCACCATGCTGCTGTGGCGGAAGAACGCAAGATCGTGATCCCTCCGATCGAAGATGAGGAAGCTGCTCCTGCCCAGGCCGCCAAGTCCGTGCTTAAGTCGGAAGGCCCGTCGGAAGCCCAGACCTATACCGTCCTCAAGGACGATACCCTGCAGAAGATCTCCAAGAAATTCTATAATTCCTATGGCAAATGGATCAAGATCTATGAAGCCAACAAGGAAAAGATCAAGAACCCGAATTTTGTCAAGCCAGGCACGGTGTTGACCATCCCGGCGGTCGAGTAATCTATGGAGTTTAGGGTAGAATTCTCCAATAACCGCGACCTGCAATTGTTGTTCGGACGGCACGACCAGAATTTAAAGATCATTGAAAAAGAACTCGGGGTGCGCATCATGCATTCCGAGGACGGCATCAAGGTGGTCGGAGATGAATCCCAGACCAAGCGTGCCGGTGAATTGTTCCATTATTTGATGACCACCTTTGTCGAGAAGGGCAAGGACGTCAAGCGGGCGGACATCGTCTTCGCGCTGCGCCTGGTCGACAAGGAAAAAGGCATCGATTTCAAGCGCCTGGCCAAGGAGAAGATCGAAGTCTCGGCCAAGGGTGGATTGGTCACTCCCAAAACCAAGGGGCAGATCGAATATGTTGAGGCCATCAAGAACCATGACCTGGTCTTTTGTATCGGTCCGGCCGGTACGGGTAAAACCTACCTGGCCATCGCCATGGCGGTCAATGCCTTGCAAAAAGGATTGGTGCGTCGCATCGTCCTGACCCGTCCTGCTGTCGAAGCGGGGGAGAATCTCGGGTTCCTTCCCGGCGACATGAAGGAAAAGGTCCTGCCGTATTTGCGTCCTTTGTATGATGCGCTGTATGAAATGATGGACCCTGAAAAGGTCGAGCTTTTTTCTGAGCAGGGGATCATTGAGGTTGCGCCCTTGGCCTTCATGCGCGGCCGTACCCTCAACGAAGCCTTCGTCATCCTGGATGAGGCGCAGAACAGCCGTCCGGACCAGATGAAGATGTTCCTGACCCGCATGGGTTTTGAATCCAAGGTGGTGGTTTCCGGTGACGTCACGCAAAGCGACCTTCCGGACAAGGACCCGAACGGCCTCGAAGAGGCGGAGCGCGTCCTGTCCAAGGTGCCGGAGATCAAGTTCATCCATATGACCAGCGAAGACACCGTGCGCCACGATCTGGTGCAGAAGATCATTGAAGCGTACGGCCATTCCCATAATAACCATAAGCATTAAGCGAACGGGACATTAGGGATGAAACCGCAGGAACGATTGCCGATCTCTATTGATCAAGCGGTGATGATGGGGCTCACCCTGGTGGCCCTGGCAGTGTTCTGCCATTTTGCTGGCCTTCCGCTGATCCTTCCTTTCCTGGTGTTCCTTTTCGGGATGCATTTGTTCTTCTATAAGAAGACCTCCGTCCGTGTCTTCCTGCACTTGTCCTTCCTTCTGGTACTTTTGTTATCATTGGCGCATGCGCTCAAGGCCTACGCCATGCTTTCGCCGTTCTACCTTCCCGTCGCCAGTGTGGCCATGCTCACCATGCTCTTGTTCAATGATATGCAGCTGGTCTTCATGATGGCCTTTATGGCGTCAGCCCTTGGCGCCCTTATGATGGGTTTTTCCCTCAACGAAACATTGATCTTCTTCATGGGATCATTGGCAGGTGCGTACAAGCTTAAGGACGCGCGTACGCGCGGCACGGTCTTGGGTGCAGGTATGCTCGTCGCCTTCGTGCAGGTGGGGTGCTTCTTCCTGATAGATCCCCAGATGAATAAAGACACCCTGATGTACATCATTAAACCATTGGCCATCAATGGCATCCTTGCGGGTTTTATCGTCATGGTCAGTCTCAAGGTTTTTGAGACTTTGTTCGGTGAGATCACCAATTTCACACTTTTGGAAATGTCCGATTCCTCACAGCCTTTGCTTAAACGCATGGTCATCGAGGCACCGGGCACCTACCACCACAGTCTGATCGTCAGCAACCTGGCCGAAGCGGGGGCTGATGCCATCGGTGCCAATGCGCTGTTGGTGCGGGTGGGCGCGTATTACCATGACATCGGCAAGATGGTGAAGCCGGAATACTTCACAGAGAA
>JAYVSG010000144.1:0-7084 GCA_043775535.1 Candidatus Omnitrophota bacterium | reverse complement strand
AGCAGTTCTAAGGAATATCGGTTTGGCTGCTAGGCCGCAGCCAAACCGATATAAATTCACACAGGCTGACTTGATGTCGCCTGCGGCTCCGTAAGTCAGGTGTTCATTTATGAAACTATCACTTAACTGGCTTAAAGATTACGTCGATCCCAAGCTCTCCACGGATGAGCTGGTGCAGCGCCTGACCATGGCCGGGCTTGAGGTGGAAGAGGTCCATTCCGTCGGCAAAGACACCGTCCTCGATCTCGAGATCACGCCCAATCGCCCCGACTGTTTGAATACGGTCGGCCTGGCCCGCGAGATCTCTGCCATTACCGCCAAGGACCTGAAGCTCCCCAAGGTCAAGGTATATAAGCCGACCAAGGTCAAGGTTCCCGTTACCATCGAGGACAAAAAAGACTGCGCGCGCTATATTGGCACCGTGATCAAGGATGTTCAGATCGCAGCCTCGCCCGCACACATCAGCGAGTGCATCAACAGCATCGGGACCAAGGCCATCAATAATGCGGTCGACATCACCAATTTTGTCCTGATGGAATTCGGCCAGCCCCTGCATGTTTTTGATCTGGATAAATTGGCTGGAGGCCGGATCGTTGTGCGCCGCGCCCGGGCAGGGGAGAAGCTCGTGACCCTCGACGGCATTGAGCGCAAGCTTGATCCATCCATCCTGGTCATTGCGGATGCAGAGAAGCCCGTGGCCATTGCCGGCATCATGGGCGGCCTGGCAACATCCGTCACTGCGTCGACCAAAAACGTCCTTTTAGAAAGCGCCCATTTCGATCTGGGCATTGTGCGCCGCGGCTCGCGCACCTTGGGGCTGAAGAGCGATTCATCCTACCGCTTCGAACGCGGCGTTGATATGGGAGGCGTCCTGACTGGGGCCGACCGTGCGACCGACCTTTTGCTGGAGTTGACCCGTGGAAAATTTGTCGGGCGCAATGATGTCGGCGCTGCATTGAAAGCTTCCAAGAAAACCATCGCCGTGTCATTGTCCGGCATCGAAGCGCTGCTTGGCACAAAGGTCTCTGCAGCGCAGGTCAAGGGTGGATTGAAGCGGCTGGGTCTGGGTGTCGCCGCTGGTCGAGCAGGAGCATTCAAGGTCACCGTGCCCGGTTTCCGCGGCGATCTCAAGCAGCCTGTTGATATCATTGAGGAAGTCGCCCGTATCATCGGCTATGACAATTTGGACATGTCCTTTCCCACCATACAGGTGAAGAACATCACGCCGGATCCGCGTCCGCGTCGGATCAAAAAGATCGCCCAGCGGGTCATGCTGGCCAATGGGTTTTCCGAGACCATCAATTATTCCCTCGTCAGTCAGAAGGACCTCGATAAGAGCGACCTAGGCAATGTCCCCGCCTTGAAGCTCTACAATGCCTTGAGCAGTGAATTCTGTATTTTGCGGCCCAGTGTGATGCCGAGCATGTTTCGGACAGCTGCACTTAATTTCAACAGGGGTCAGCGTGAATTGAAGATCTTCGAGATCGGCAAACGCTATACGGTTAAGGACGGCGAGAAGCCGGTGCTGGCATTCTTGATGACAGGCCGCCGCCGCGAGGATTGGCGCGGCAGTTCAAAAGACGCCAATGATTTCAATGACCTTAAAGGCATCGTCGAGGATTTCCTTGGCGCCGTCGGTGCCGCGGTCAGTTATGAGCCCGGTTCTTTTTATGAGGCCATTGAACAGGGTGCGGGCGCAAATATTAAATTGAACGGCAATGTGTTCGGCACCATGGGCCGCGTCACGCCCAAGGTTTTGGCCCAATGGGACATCAAGGCCAAGGACGTGTATTTTGCCGGTATCTGCCTAGACGCCCTGCGTTCCGTAGAGCCCAAGGTTCGCAAATATGAGGCCGTGCCGGAATTCCCCGGGGTCAATCGCGACATCAGCATCGCGGTCAAGTCCGACCTTCCTTGGGCGCGCATCAAGGACATCTGCGTGCGCCTGGGAGGAACAATGCTAGTCGGCGTCCATCTGATCGAAGAATATACCGGCGAGAAGATACAGGGCGGACACCGCGGCCTGGTCTTTTCCCTGACCTACCGTTCTTCCGAGCGCACCCTGCGCGAAGAAGAGGTCAATGCCGTGCATCAGAACATCCTTAAAGAACTCACCCAAGAAACCGGCGCCCAGCTGCGCTAACATTTGTTTTATTTTTCCCGCGTGATATAATCTTTGTGTCCCTGCTAAGCAGGTTAGGCTTGGCTGTATTGAACCACAAACTTCAAATAGGGAGTGGTTCTTGTATCCGCCTTAGGCGAGATCACACTGCTCCCACCTGTGAAAACAGGTTTCATACACCTTGTCGACGGCGGTGCGGGGACATTTTTCTTCTCTTTTCATGAAACCAACCCCTAATCTATTTTCTTCCGACGAACAGCCCACTCCTAAAGACGCGCCGCTTTCAGCGCGCATGCGGCCGCGCAACCTGGCGGAGTATGTCGGTCAGACACACATCCTGGGGGAGGGCAAGCTCCTGTCGCGCGCCATTGATTCCGACCGTGTGACGTCCCTCATTCTCTACGGTCCGCCGGGCGTGGGCAAGACGACCCTGGCCCTGTGCATCGCCATGAAGACCGCGAGCCATTTCGAACGCATCAATGCGGTGGCGTCCAATGTCGAGGAGATGCGAAAGATCCTGGCCGGTGCCCAGCATCGCCGCTCCTCCTCAGGACGGCGCACCATCCTTTTTATCGACGAGATCCATCGTTTCAATAAAGCCCAGCAGGATATCCTCATGCCCGACGTGGAAGAGGGTAACATCATCCTGATCGGGGCCACCACGCTCAATCCATTCTTTGCCATCGTCGGACCCCTGATCTCGCGTTCTCAGATCTTTGAACTGCAGTCGCTGACCAAGGACGACATCAAGACCCTGCTGCGCCGCGCTGTTTCCGACAAGGAGCGAGGTTTGGGCGAGCTGTCTATTGAGGCGGATGATGCCGCGCTGGATTTCCTGGCGGAAACGTCCGACGGCGATGGCCGCCGTGCGCTCAATGCTTTGGAGATCGGCGCCCTGACCACGCCCAAGGACCGGACGGGAACGGTCCGCTTCACCCTTGAGGTGGCCCAGGAAAGCATCCAGAAAAAGCACGTGGTCTATGACGCGGACGGCGATGCCCACTACGACACCATTTCCGCATTCATCAAGTCCATGCGCGGCTCCGATCCGGATGCAGCCCTGTATTGGATGGCCAAGATGATCTACGCAGGGGAGGACGCCCGTTTCATTGCCCGGCGCATTGTCATCTGCGCCAGTGAAGATGTGGGCAATGCCGACCCAAATGCCCTGGTGTTGGCCAACGCGGCCTGTCAGGCCTCTGAATTCGTGGGCCTGCCCGAGGCTCGCATCATTCTGGCCCAGGCTGCTGTATACGTGTCCTGTGCGCCTAAATCCAATGCGGTCTACCTGGCCATTGATGCAGCCTTGGCCGATGTGAAGGAAAAGAGACTTGAAAAAGTGCCCGAGCACCTTAAAGACGGCCATTACAAGGGAGCTGAAAAGTTAGGCCACGGCAAGGGTTACAAATATGCCCATGATTTTCCAGGCCACCATGTCCCCCAGGAGTACATGCCTCACCAGGCCGAATACTACAAACCCACCCTTCAGGGCTACGAGGCCAAGATCAAAGAACGCATGGACAAATTAAAGAAGAAATGATAATATATCCGCGCAAATGAATGAAAAAAGCTCTCTAAGAGTGCATTTTTTAGGGCTTATTAAAAGCCAGGGAAGCACGGAACGGCTTGAAAAGAGCCAGAGGATCAGAGAGCGGCTGTTCGCCCTGCCCTCCTTCCAAAAGGCCAAGACAGTGCTTTTTTATGCTTCCCTGCCGGGCGAAGTGGACACCTTCGCGATGATACAACAGGCCATTGATCTAAAGAAACACGTGTTACTTCCAATACTTATACGTGACCAAAGGAAAATGATCCCGACATTGATCGATTCAACAGAGGATTTAGTCAGCGGGCCTTTCGGCATCCCTGAACCGCGTCCGGAACTGTCCAGGGCATCGGACACGAACGGCATCGACGCGGTCATCGTCCCAGGTTTGGCGTTCGACACAGCCAACAACCGTTTGGGGCGCGGGGCCGGTTATTACGACCGCTTTCTGGCTGCTCTGCCTCGCTCGACTTCCAAGATCGGTATTGCCTTTGATTTTCAGATCACTGACCGCCTGCCTGTCGAGGAACATGATGTTCCCCTCGATCTTGTCGTCGCTGGTTGACCCACCGAAGCGCCCGTTTCCGCTGTTCACTTTAGGAAAGGGGATATAAATGGAAAATTCTAATGTTGGCCAGGCCCTGTTCTTTGTCGTCGGGGGCATTGGTTGTATCATTGCCGGTTTCTTTTTGAACCGTCTTCTGGGGGGTAAGCGTACCCAGGAAGCGCAAAAAGGCGCCTCCGAGATCCGGGATCTTGCTAAAAGGGAAGCCGAGACCATCCGCAAGGAAGCGGAACTTCAGGCCAAGGATCTCCTGATCAAGATGCGCCAAGATTTTGAGAACCAGAGCAAGGAACGCCGCGATGAATTGGCCGGCGCTGAGAAGCGCATCACTCAGCGCGAGGAAAACCTTGACAAGCGCGTTGATCTTTTAGAGAAGAAAGAAAAAGATCTGACCGTGCGTCTGGATGTGCTGCGCGACGGGGAAACCAAGATCAAGGACAAAACTGAGGAATTGGAAAAGACCCTGTCCGAGGTCAAGACCCGCCTGCAGACCGTTGCCAATCTTTCCCAGGATGAGGCGCGCAAATTCCTGCTCAACCGCATCGAAGAAGAATTGTTGACCGAAAAAGCCGTCCGTATCCGCCATTTCAACGAAGCTATTAAAGAAGACGCGGACAAGAAGGCACGTGAGGTCATCTCCACCGCCATCCAGCGCTGCGCTTCCGACCATACCGCTGAAACTACTATCTCCGTTGTCCCGCTGCCTTCTGATGAAATGAAGGGGCGCATCATCGGCCGTGAAGGACGCAACATCCGTGCCCTGGAACAGGCCACCGGCGTTGACATTATCATCGACGACACCCCGGAAGCGGTCACCATCTCCGGATTTGACATGGTCCGCCGCGAGATCGCGCGCATGGCCCTGGAACAATTGATCGTCGACGGCCGCATCCATCCGGGCCGCATCGAAGAGGTCGTGGAAAAGGCGAAGACCGAACTTGAGAAAAAGATGAAGGAAGAGGGCGAGCGTGCGGTCCTGGAACTGGGCCTGCACGGCATGCATCCGGAGCTGGTCAAGCTGGTCGGCCGTCTGCGTTACCGCACCTCCTTCGGTCAGAATGGTTTGAACCACTCGATCGAGGTCGCCAAACTCATGGGCATCATGGCGCACCAGCTGGGTGTGGATGTGAAGAATGCCAAGCGCGCAGGTCTCCTGCACGACATCGGAAAGGTTGTTTCTTCCGACGTGGAAGAAGGTACCCACGCCATTGTTGGTGCCCGCCTGTGCCGTAAATACGGCGAGGTCGAGGAAGTGTCCTACGCGGTCGAAAGCCATCACGGCGAAGTGGAAATGAACACCGTTTACGGCGTGCTCGTTTCCGCTGCGGACGCCATCAGCGCTGCGCGCCCCGGTGCCCGTGCTGAATCCATGGAAACCTATATCAAGCGCCTGGAGAATTTGGAGAAGATCTCCAATTCCTTCAAGGGCGTTGAAAAGTCATATGCATTGCAGGCCGGCCGCGAGATCCGCATCATGGTCCTTCCGGATAAGGTCAACGACGACGAGGCTGTGATCATGGCCCGCGACGTGCGCAAGAAGATCGAAGAGGAAATGGAATATCCCGGCCACATCAAGGTCATGGTCGTCCGTGAAACGCGCGCGGTGGAGTACGCAAAATAGTGAATATATTATGCATCGGTGATGTTGTTGGGAAGCCGGGACGTGAAGTGCTGGCCAAGGCTCTTGAGGGCTTGCGCAAGGAGCACAGCATCGATTTCGTCATCGTCAACGGCGAGAATGCCGCGGGCGGTGCTGGGATACTCCCTAAGCAGGCGGAGGAGATCTTCGCCCTGGGGGTCGATGCCATTACGCTCGGTGACCACACCTGGGACAAGCAGGACATCTACCGCTTTTTGGACGAGCATCCGCGTATGGTGCGTCCGGCGAATTTTCCCGATGGCGCTCCTGGCCGCGGCTGGACGGTCATCACGTCCAATTCCGGGGTCAAGGTGGGCGTCATCAACATGCTGGGCCGCACCTTCATGCGTTACAATGTGAATTGCCCGTTTCGCACCCTGGATGCGGCGGTCAAAGAAATTTCCGCGCAAACACCGATCATGATCCTGGACATGCACGCCGAGACCACCAGTGAGAAGGTGGCCATGGGCCATTATGCCGACGGACAGGTTTCCTTTGTTTTCGGCACACATACGCACATCCAGACCGCCGACGACAAGATATTGCCCAAGGGAACGGCGTATATCACCGACCTTGGGATGACGGGCCCGTATGATTCCGTCATTGGACAAAATAAAGAAAAGATCATCCGGCGTTTCCTGACCAGCATGCCGCAGAAATTCGAAGTTGCGGAAGGCGCAGGGACATTGCACGGCGCGTTGATCACGGTTGATCCCGCGACCGGCCGCGCCTCAGCCATCACAAGGATAATCCAAGCATGATCAAGGTACGTTTTGCCCCTTCACCAACCGGCTTCCTTCATATCGGCGGCGCACGCACGGCCCTGTTCAATTGGATGTACGCCAAGTCACAGGGCGGCAAATTCGTCCTGCGCATCGAGGACACCGACAAGGTCCGCTCCAAACAGGAATATCTCGACGAGATCATGGACAGCATGAAATGGCTGGGCCTGTCCTGGGATGAATTCTACAAGCAGAGCGACCGCTTTGATATTTACCGCCAGTATGCCGAGCGCCTGGTCAATGAAGGCAAGGCCTACAAGGACGGGGACGCCATCCTGCTCAAGATGCCCCACAAAGAGATCTTCTGGGATGACCTGATCCGTGAAAAGATCACCTTTAATACGGAAGTGTTCTATAAGCGCAATGAAGACGGTACGGTCATCAATGGGCCCGACGGACTGCCGGTGCTCAAGGATGAAGTCCTGATGAAGGC
>JAYVSG010000143.1:0-2531 GCA_043775535.1 Candidatus Omnitrophota bacterium | reverse complement strand
GGTACCACCGGTGAATCACCGACCCTGACGACCGAAGAGCACAACCGCGTGGTCGAGCTGTGTATCGAAGCAGCCAAGGGGAGGGTTCCCGTCATTGCCGGTGCCGGTTCGAATTCAACCGCAGAAGCGGTGGCGTACACCAAGCATGCGGCCAAGGCCGGTGCGGATGCCGTCCTGTCGGTCACACCTTACTATAATAAGCCGACAGCCAAGGGCCTTTACCTGCACTATAAGGCGGTCAGTGAATCAGCGAATATTCCGATCATCCTTTATAACGTCGGCGGACGTGCGGCCCGGAATATCGAACCGGAATTGATGGCCCGACTTGCCGGCATCAAGAATATCATCGGCGTCAAGGAAGCTTCAGGGAACCTTGAACAGATCCGGCAGGCTCGGAAGCTTTGTCCCAAGGACTTCCTTTTGATCTCCGGCGATGATGCCCTGACCTATCCCATCATGGAATTGGGCGGGGTTGGGATCATATCGGTCGTGTCCAATATCGTTCCTCGTCAGGTCGTTGAACTGGTGCGTCTTTTTGCCAAGGGTGATAAGGCCAAGGCAGAGACCATCTTCAAAGAGCTGGCTGCGTTGGTTGACGCCATGTTCATAGAGACCAATCCGATACCGGTCAAGACGGCGACGGGATTGATGGGGCTTTGTGATGCGGCTATGCGCCTGCCTATGTGTGAAATGGAAGATGCGAACCTGGCGAAGCTTAAAGTTGTTCTTAAGAAGTACGGTTTAATCAAAGGATAAACAATGGTCAAATTGGCTGTTTCCGGATGTTGCGGCCGCATGGGGCAGCGCATCACTGCGTTGGCGCTCCAGGATAAGGCGTTCAAGATCTCGGCCTTGCTCGAGTATAAGGACCGTCCGGATCTTCCTTTGAGGACTTCCAATTTGCCGGTCTATGTGACCAATGATGCCTTAAAGGGCAGCCAGGTCTTGATCGAGTTCACCTCTCCGGAAGCCACCATCGAACATCTGAAGGCCTGCCAGAAATACGGCGTCAACATGGTCATCGGTACCACCGGCCTGACCAAGTCCCAGATCGCCCAGATCAAGAAAGCATCTTCTAAGATCGCGATCGTGTTCTCATCCAACATGTCCGTGGGCGTGAATCTGGTGTTCAGCCTCATCAAGCGCGCCGGTGAGATCACGGGAAAGAACTACACCATTGATCTGATCGAAACCCACCACATCCATAAGAAGGACGCGCCGTCGGGCACGGCCAAGACCATGGCCGAGGTGGCGGAGGCTTCCTCCAGGACCAAGGTTAAGAACATCGACTCCATCCGTGAAGGGGAAGTCATCGGTGACCACACCATCACCTTTGAAAGTGATGTCGATCTTATTTCCATCCGCCATAATGCCAAGACCCGCGACATTTTTGCCGAAGGGTCCCTGGTCGCTGCAAAATTCTTGGCCAAGAAGAAAAAGGGCCTGTATAACATGCAGGATGTCCTGGGCTTAAAATAAAATCAAGGAACATATGACAACGGAGACCAAATTGAACATCGAATTTTCTGACCGCTTGAAAGCGTTGCCGCCGTACCTTTTTGTGGAGATCGACAAGGCCAAACGTGCCGCTATGGCCCAGGGGCGCGATGTCATCAATTTAGGCGTGGGTGATCCTGACCAGCGCACACACCAGCCCATCATCGATGCGCTTAAGACGGCTGCCGAGGATGTGAACAACCACCACTATCCTTTTGATGCCGGCGTACCGCAATTGCGTATTGAGATCGCCAAATGGTTCAAGGGTCGTTTTGGTGTCGAATTGGACCCGCAGACCGAATTGTATCCGTTGCTCGGTTCCAAGGAAGGTATTGCGCATTTGCCGCTCGGGATCATCAATCCCGGCGATAAGGTCGTGCTGACCGAGCCTGCCTATCCTGCCTATCAGGCGGCGATCACCTTTGCCGGCGGGAAGATCCAGTATTTGCCTTTGAAGGCTTCCAATAATTTTCTGCCCAAGATGGAAGATATCGAAGCGCTCAAGGATGTGAAGGCGATATTCGTCTGTTATCCTAATAATCCCACGTCGGCCGTGGCAGACAAGAAGTTTTACCAGGACCTGGTCAATGTCTGCACGGCCAAGGGCATCATCATTGTCTCCGACCTCGCCTATTCGGAAGTCTATTACGACGGCATTAAGCCGCCGAGCATCCTCGAGATCGAGGGGGCCAAGGACATTGCCATTGAATTCCATTCTTTCTCCAAGACCTACTACATGACCGGCTGGCGTTTGGGCTGGGCCTGTGGTAACCCGACCCTGGTTGCGGCCCTGGCCAAGGTGAAATCCAATTGCGACTCCGGCGTGTTCAACGCCATTCAGTATGCGGGCATAGCGGCGCTCAACATGGACCCGCGCGAGATCGAAGACATGCGCAATGAATACCAGATCCGCCGCGACGCGCTCATCAACGGCCTGCGTTCCGTGGGCTGGAAGATCGACCCTCCTAAAGCTGCTTTTTATGTCTGGGCCAAGATCCCGTCCAAGTTCAAGGATTCCATGGAATGTTCCAAGG
>JAYVSG010000142.1:0-2532 GCA_043775535.1 Candidatus Omnitrophota bacterium | reverse complement strand
GATAGGAGCGCATGGCCTGCTTCGTGGTAGGCGGTCATGGCTTTTTCCTTCTTGGAAGAAACACGGTTCTTCTTCTCAGGACCCATGGTCACACGCTCGACAGCGGCAAGCATTTCTTCCATGCCAACCGTTTCCTTATTGCGCCGAGCCGCCAATAAAGCCGCTTCATTACAGACATTGGCCAAGTCAGCGCCGGAGAAATAGACCGTTTGCTGGGCAATGCGCCGCAGGTTGACATCGGTTCCCAACTTAATGTTCTTCACATGTACCTTCAAGATCCCTTCACGGCCATTGATGTCAGGCAGGCCGACCATGATCTGGCGGTCAAAACGCCCGGGACGCAGCAAGGCAACGTCCAGCGTGTCCGGACGATTGGTCGCAGCGATCAAGATCAGACCGCTGACCGTGTTGAAACCATCCATCTCAACCAAGAGCGCATTCAAGGTCTGTTCACGTTCGTCATTGCCCCCGCCGATACCGGAAAAACGCTGGCGGCCGACAGCGTCGATCTCATCAATGAAGATGATGCAGCCTTTGCCGGACTTCTTGGATGCGGCACGCCCCTGCTCAAAAAGGTCGCGCACGCGGGAAGCCCCGACCCCGACGAACATCTCAACGAAATCAGAACCGGACAGTGAATAAAAAGGCACCCCGGCTTCACCGGCAACAGCCTTGGCTAATAATGTCTTTCCTGTTCCCGGAGGCCCGACGAGTAAAACACCTTTGGGGATCTTGCCTCCCAAACGCTCGAATTTCTTGGGGTCCTTGAGGAATTCGATGACTTCCTGCAATTCTTCCTTGGCCTCGTCGACACCAGCCACATCGTTGAAGGTGATCTTGCTGCCGCCGGAAACCTGGGCACGTGATTTACCAAAGGCCCAAAGTTTATTGCCCATCTGGCTGCCGCGGTGGGAAACGAACCAGATGATGAGGAATATCCCCAAGAACGGGATCAATTGGAAAAAGAGCTGGCTCCAGAACAATTCCGGCGGGATGACGGAAAAATCCTGGACATTGTCCCTCATCAATTTAATAGAATCCTCGTCGCGGGCAGGAACATTGAGCTTGAATTCAGTGCCGTCCGCAAAAGTACCCTTGACGGTATTTTCCGGACCTTCGCTCAATTCCAGCTTCTTGATATGGGGATTGTCCTTATTGTCCTTGAGCATGGTATAAAATTCGCTGTAGGACAAGGTCTTGGTCTTCAGCGCATACTTGCTCTCCTGCCCGACCATGAGCATCACAAAGACCACACCCAGGAGGATCCAGAACATGAAATTCCCATTAGGCTGACGGTCACCGCCGGATTTCTTCGTCATCTTTGAAGGCTGAGCCATGATGTTTCTCCCTTATTTCGCTTTATCCTTATCATCCTGCACCTCACGGTTGGATTTTACGCCATCCTGGTAGGTGTCGATGTAGGCTAGATTGCCGTCGCGTTTATATAAGCGCACGATGCCGTTGAGCTTGCCATCCTTATAACTTTCCTCTGTCATCAACTCGCCGCTGTTGTAATACGACTTGCTGGCACCGTTCTCCTTGCCGTTGACCACTTCCCACTGCTGTTTCAAGACGTTGTTCTCATAAAATTCCTTCATTTCCCCGGTCTTCTGCCCGTCCAAGAAGGTGACCGCCATCCACAGTGCGCCCTCCTTGGAATATTCCTTGGCCACACCGTCCTTCAGGTCATTCTTATAATTCCATTCGATCCATAATTTCCCACTGTCGCGGTATTCGCGGCACAGGCCCTCTTTCTTGCCGGCCTTATAATTGCACTCGCTCTTCAAATTGCCGTTGGCATGGAACTCACGCACCAGACCATCGAATTGATTGTCCTTATAATTGGCCTCGACCAGCAATTTGCCCTCATGACTGAACCTCCTGCTCACGCCGTCCATATTGCCGTCATTGAAAGCCATTTCCCATTCGGTTTTCCCGTCAGGGTAAAAGGTCTTTGAAACACCGTCCTTCTGGTCCAATTTATACGCCCACACGGCCTGCAAATTCCCGTCGTCGCCGTATTCCTTGGTCACGCCCTCCATGTGGTCATCTTCATAATTGACCTCATTCTTAAGTGTACCGTCTTCCTTGAACTCACGGCTCAGGCCCGACAATTTACCGGCCTTGAAATTCATGGTCATTTTCAAATTGCCGTTGGGATAAAAATACTGGTTCAAACCTTCCAGCGCATCCTGTTTATAGTTCTCATTGCTCTTTAAGACTTCATTGGGATAGTACTCCCTCGCCGTGCCTTGCATGAGGCCATTGACGTAATTCTTCTCGAAGAACAATGACCCATCTTCGTAATACGACTTGAGCGTGCCCGCCAATTGATTGTCTTTATAGCTGCCCACGCTCAATAAATTCCCATTGGGATAATATTCACGGAATGGGCCGTTGAGTTTGCCGCCGCGGTAATTCTTCTCTGATTTAGGCGCGCCATTATCAAACGCCTCCTTCACAGCCCCGTCGGCGACAAGATCTTCCGCAAAAGACCTCCCGCCCAGGAACAGGAACAACAACGCTATGGTG
>JAYVSG010000141.1:0-3793 GCA_043775535.1 Candidatus Omnitrophota bacterium | reverse complement strand
ACTCGACGCCTAACTTCAATTCATCGGAGAGTTTCTTTTGCAGGCCGAATTTCTTATTATCATTGTCATACTGCAGGGAAAGATTGGAGGGTGCCCAATTCCCCATCCCCAGGACCATGCGGGCCATCTCATCGGACAGGGACGGTTCGGAATGAAGCTGGGTCACCGGCCTCTCCAAGGTCCCGCTGATCTTAAGATCTATTGTATAAATATCTGCCTTGGCCGTGCCGTACACCGCAAGCTCAGGGTCCTTGACGTCACCCTTGAACGATGCCCTGCTCTGCCGCAATTCAATGGTGCTGCGGCGCACATTGACCAGGCCGCTTTCCAGGACCAGAGGGCCATTCATGTGCCAGACCCCATCCTGTTCCATGAAGGACAGGTCATAACGCGCCAATCCTTCCCGTACAATGGTCGTGGTGTACTGGATACGGTCCACATAAAAATGCCCCTTGATGCGCGGATCGGACAAGGTGCCCTGCAGGGTCAAATTTGCATCGGAAACCTGCCCGCGCAAGACCCGCATCACTTCCGCGGTCAAGAACGGTTTCATGATCACCGCCACATCCAGGCTGTGGCTGAAGGCAGTGCCCTGCATGATGCCGTCGGCATATTTGCCATTGAAGAGGATGACATCGCAATTAGGCAGGTTCAAACGGCCATTGAAAAGATTCACCTGGATATTATCCCACCGCCACGGAGGGATGCGGATGTCGACCCTCTGGATGAGCAGGGACGCCCCCTGACCCAACTGCGGCCAGTTCTTGATCGAAACATTCTTCAGGATGAGTCCGCGCTGGAAGGTCCCGCTGGACGAATCAATGTTCACCGCAGCATACGGGGCGGATTGCAGGACAGCGTAGTTGACCAGGGCACGCACACCGGCGGGAGTGGCGATAAAATAATAAAGGAAGGCAGCGCCGATCACCGCCACGGAACACAGCGTCAGCAGGATCGCGATCATGTAATTGATAAGCCTTTTGACCATGGGCTATAACCTGGCGGACGCCATGATCTCCATGATGCCGCGGCGCACCATCATCACACCGATGGCGGCCAGAAGCAGGGACAATACCTTGGACAGTGCGCGGGAACCGCTCTGCCCGATCAGACCGATGAAGAAATCCGCGAAGACGAACAATACGCCGATGATGGCAAGATTAAGGAAAACACCCATGATCGTCGGGAATATCCCATGCTGCGGGATGAGGATGAGCGTCAGGGTCAATACTGCCGGGCCCACGATCAGCGGCGTCCCGATCGGCACAGCGCCGATATCATCCGGACGTTCTGTATTGACCTTTTTGTGGCCGGTCAGGTCCAACATGGACAGGACAAAGAGGATCATGCCTCCGGCGATCATGAAATCCGGCATGGTGATCCCTAAAAGCTTGAAGATGGCCCGTCCCAGGAAGACAAATCCGACGGCAACAGCACCGGCAGTCACCAGCGACTGCACAATGATGCGGCGCTTGGCCGAAACTTCCATGCCCTGGGTCATGGACACAAAGATAGGCAGGACACCCACAGGGTCCATGGCAAAGAACAGTGGAATAAAAGCCAGAAGGATCTCGTTCATACCTATATTATATCATATCAGGGATTAACGCCTATGCCGTACTCATATACCATTTCCCCGCCAAAATACGCAGCAGCAATGACCAACGCCGACGTCATCCAACAGGCAATGGTAAATACCCTCCGTACCACATTAGGGTCTTTCTTACGCATAGCCCAAAGAAGGACCATCCCCACCCAAGCAACTGCCAAGAGGGCCAGGGCGTAATTGCGATGGGCGTACAGGATGGGATGTTTCAAATGCAGGTGGTCCGCTTCCTGCAAACCGCTCAGTACGGCCAGCAAGGATGAAAAAGCCGCCATGACATAAATGCACATGGCGGCTTTGTATACGGATTCTCTCTTTAAGACCCTGCTCAATGCATCCAAGAACCAAGCCCCCAAGAAAAAAGCAATGGGGAAATGCACCAGCTTTGGATGCAAATGCTCAAGTAACTCCATTAATTTGCCACAGCGCCGGCTTCGACTTTTGCGGCATCTTCGGCGATCTTGGCATATTTAGCCGGATCCTTCTGGAAATCCTTGACGCACATGCCGCAGCACAGGTTGTAGACCTTGCCATTATATTCTTGCTTCACGATCTCCCCCATTTGACCAACCTTCTCACCGGAAACAGGGCAGATCTTATTGCCCACTTCAACAGCAGCAGCTGCTGCAACCATCTCCTCCGCAGCCTGCACCATCAAAGGCGCACACAGCAAACCGAACAGTAAACCGAAGACCATTAACTTTTTCATAACTACCTCCGTTTTGATCATTGATTGATTTTAACTGAAAGTTCCCTTTGTTTCCACAAGTAATAGACCGCGGGATAGACCAGCAATTCCAGTGCAAATGAAGTCACAAGCCCCCCGATCATTGGTGCCGCAATGCGGCTCATCACATCCGCACCGGCACCGTGAGACCACATGATGGGCAAAAGACCAAGGAGTGCAGCCATCACCGTCATCATCTTAGGACGTACCCGTCGCACAGCCCCATGGACCACGGCTTCCCGCAATTCCTCATCTGAATTGCACTGGCCCCGGCGCCTGGCATCCTGGTGCGCGATATCCAGGAACAGAAGCATCAGAACGCCCGTTTCTGCGTCGAGACCCATGAGTGCGATCATGCCCACCCACACGGCAATGGACAGATTATACCCCAGTGCCCACAAGAGCCACACCGCACCGACCAATGAGAACGGGACAGCCAGCAAAACAATGCCCGTCTTGGTCCAAGACTTGGTATTCATGAACAACAGGACGACAATGATGAACAAGGTCAACGGCAGGACGACCTTGAGCCGTTCACGCACACGCAGCATGTTCTCATACTGCCCGCTCCATGCAAGACTGTACCCTTGCGGAACCTTGAGCCCTTCCGCGACCTTCTTCTTGGCCTGTGCCACGTAGCCGCCAATATCAGCTCCCTTGACGTCCACATACACATAGCCGGTCAATAGGCCATTCTCATTACGGATCATGGCAGGACCACTCCTGACCACGATGTCTGCCACTTGAGAAATGGGGATCTGTGCACCGGATGGAGTGGCGATCAACACGCGCTTAAGCTTCTCTGGATCATCCCGCAATTCACGCGGGTAACGCACATTGACCCCATAACGCTCGCGCCCTTCAACCGTGGTCGTAACCTCTTCCCCACCGACAGCAGACCCAATAGCCATCTGTGCATCCGCGACCGACAAGCCGTAACGGGCCAACTGATCGCGCTTAAGATCGAAATCTAGGAAGAACCCTCCTGCCGCACGCTCAGCAAAAACACTGCGTGTCCCGGGCATGTCCTTAAGCAAGGCTTCGATCTTGATGCCAATGCTTTCGATAGCGGCCAGATCATCCCCCATGACCTTGATACCAATAGGGGTACGCACACCCGTCGATAGCATGTCGATGCGGTTCTTGATGGGCATGGTCCAGGCATTGCTGGTGCCAGGGATCTTGAGTGCCTTGTCCATCTCCTCGATCAACTGATCATGTGTGATGCGGCGGCCCTTCACCATGCGCCATTCCGCTTCGGGTTTAAGCATCACCACCGTTTCCATCATGGACAGCGGTGCCGGGTCGGTAGAACTTTCAACCCTCCCAGCCTTGCCAAAGACCTTTACCACCTCAGGGAACCCCTTTAAAATGCGGTCCTGGGTCTGAAGGAGTTTCTGCGCTTCAGCGACCGATATGCCGGGCATGGTGATGGGCATGTACAGAATGTCGCCTTCCCA
>JAYVSG010000140.1:0-4439 GCA_043775535.1 Candidatus Omnitrophota bacterium | reverse complement strand
TTCTCCCCGGCGCCATAGGTCGCGGCCGATGAAGCATAGATCAGGCGGGCCTTGTATTTCAATGCCCATTCCGCCACCTGGATGGAATATTCAAGATTGTTCTTTTGGAAATAATCGGCATCCTGCATGGTTGTCGATGAGCAGGCGCCCATGTGAAAGATGGTCTCAACGTCAAAATCGAACTGGTCCCGGCGTAAAAGCTTTAAATATTCCGCTTTGTCATAATAACGCTGGTATTTCTTATTGGCGAGATTCTGCTTCTTGGGGTCATTGTCGCCTTCGTAATGGTCAACAACAATGAGGTCAAAACGGCCCAATTCATTGAGCCTGGCGACCAAACAGCTGCCGATAAACCCGGCAGCACCGGTGACTACGATCATTGAGCTTCCTTAATTTAGATAGCGCTACTGAAGATACGGTCAGATATTAACATAGCGCCTATGGCGGCTCAAGAAGTTTTCCGAGGGAATTCGGGAAGGCGATGCTTTAAACAGCTATGGACCGCATGGCATGGAGGTCCATGTGCCCGGTGGGCTTGCACAGGTAATAGCCCTGGCCTGCCTGTACGCCAAGGTCCAGGAGCATGTCAAAATCACGCTTATGCTCAATACCCTCCGCGATGCAGATAATGCTGTTCTCCCGGCAAAAAGACACAATGAGCTTAACCACGCTCCTTTTGAACGGGTCTTCGGACAATCCCGCCACGATCTGGCGGTCAAGCTTCACCACCTCCGGCCTGGTCTTGATGATGGCATCCAGACTGGCGTAGCCTGCCCCCATGTCATCGATGGCGATCTTGAAACCATGCTGGCGGTAGTTGGATAATTTATCGAAGAAGAGCTGTTGTTCACTGATGGCAGAACGTTCGGTCAATTCCAGAAATACATTACTGGCACTCATGCCCGCCGTCTGGAACATATTCTTGATACTGTTGAAATGGTCGCTTTCAATGAGATATGGACTGCAATTCAGAAAAAGCTGTTCCTGGTCAAAATTACGACGAGCCACCTCAATGGCCTTGCGCCAGACGATCATTTCCAGTTCATAATACATGCCGTACCGCAGGGCAGCTTTGAACAACATCTCAGGATTATGAAGAACGCCCGTGGTCTGGGGCCGGCTTAAGACTTCAAGGCCGAACAATCGCACCGGGTTCATAAAATAAATGGGCTGGAAATACGGGACCACGCTTTGATTCTTGATGATATCCTTGAGCTCATGGATGATCGCATAGGACGCATCTTCCTGCTCGCTGCCGCCCAAATGATGCGTCCGGCGTAAAACAGCATCGACGCGGGCAAAGAGCTCTTCCGACTCAAAAGGCAACGTCAAATAATCGTCCGCACCCAAATGAAAACTCTCCATCTTATCGCCGTTCTGGTGACGGCCGCTTAAGACAATGATGGGAATATGCCGGGTATGGGAATCTGTTTTCAGGAGATGGCAGACTTTTAAGCCATCGTAATCAGGAAGGACCGTATCGAGGAGGATCAGGTCGGTATCGCGGTTCGCAACAGCCAGGGCCTCTGTCCCGGTGCTTACGGCTTCCACATCATAGCCGTGGGTGCCCAATAACATCAGGAGGAGCTGGGCAATTGCAGGTTCATCGTCCACTACGAGTATCCTGCTGCGATTGGTCATGACGTCGACCTCCGAGACCCAAGGCATCAATGCTTTGGTTCTACAAGTATAGTCGATAAAATGCCGATAATCGACCGCACGCAAGAGAAATGATGGATTTTATTAAAAATGTGCAGAACTTGCAAAGCTTTATAGCGTCGTGGTTTAAAGAAATAAAAAACGCTTTCTGGAAAGCGCTTTCCCAAAAACCGGTCAAAACACCTTTTTCTCGTCAAATTTTATGGTTTACAAAACGATAGGAAACGCTGCCTTCAGAAAGCCATGGGCCGGTCTCAACAGACTTAAAGCGGGACGGGATGGCAGGGAAAAAAGCATCGCAATCAAATGCCCCTTTCACATCTGTGGCAAAAATACGGGTGCAGGCCGGATGGTCAATAGCCTCGGCATAAAGCTGGGCCCCTCCGATAACAAAAACTTCACCCACCCCCTGCTCTTTACCGACATGGGACAAGGCTTCTTCAAGGCCGGAAAAGCCCGGAACACCATTGGGGAGCAGAAAACCCTGCTGACGGCTCAAAACCACATTCAAACGGCCGGGTAAAGGACGAAAACGCTCTGGCAGGGATTCCCAGGTCTTACGTCCCATAAGGACGGCATTCCGTCGGGAAGGGTCCGTCGATGCGGCCGTGATCTCTTTGAAATGTTTCAGGTCCGCCGGTAAATGCCATGCCAAGCCCCCTGCCTTGCCGATGCCCCGTGCTTCATCCATGGCAACAACAATGGCAAAAGGTTTCATAGTCTCTTAAACCGCGATGGGGAATTTGATAAAGGCGGCCGGCTCATAGCCGACGAGCTTGAAATCCTCGAATGTATAGTCGAGAACCTTCTTCTTGGGGAATTCAAGGCGCGGCAAGGTGCCGGGCGTGCGTTCCAACTGGGTCTTGATACCTTCCAAATGGTTCACATAAAGATGCGCGTCGCCGAGCGTATGGGTGAAGATCCCCGGGGTCAGGCCGCATTCAGCCGCGACCATGCTCATGAGCAAGGCATAACTGGCAATGTTAAAAGGCACACCCAAGGCCACATCCGCCGAGCGTTGGTACAGCTGGCAGTCCAGGCGGCCGTTGACCACATAAAATTGGAAGAAAGCATGACAAGGCGGCAGGGCCATTTTCTCGATGTCCGCGGGGTTCCAAGCAGTGACGATGATGCGGCGGGAATCCGGGTTCTTCTTGATCGTTTCAATGGCCTGGGTGATCTGGTCCACATGTTCTTTACGGATGGCGCCGGTCTTGGGGTCTTCAACGAATTTCTCCCACTTGCGCCACTGGTAACCGTAGATCGGCCCTAATTGGCCGTCAGGCCGGGCCCAGGCGTTCCAGATGGGCGTATGCTGGGTCAAGCCATCATTAATGTTGGTCGAACCGCGCAGGAACCACAGCAATTCATGGACCACGGCGGAGAACAAAACCTTCTTGGTAGTAAGAATAGGAAACCCATCACGCAGGTCATATTTGCTCTGGCAGCCAAAAAGAGAGACCGTCCCTGTTCCGGTACGGTCTTCTTTACGTTCGCCATTTTCAAGTATGTTTCTTACGAGGTCTAAATATTGTTTCATAATTAAGGTTACGGTGGGTGTCCCTAAATTACCTAAATTACGCGACCCACATCTTATCGCGGTATTCCTGCACCATGCGCTGGGTGTTGAAGAAAGCGCCGCGCTGGATGCAATGGATCATCTTGTCGATCCAGGCACTGTTGACATCAATACTGCCCTTATTGTTGGTGCGGTAATACAATTCCATCACGTTCTTGAGCGAAGAACACAGGGCCGCAGAGTCAGAGTCAAGGCGCAGGTCGGATTCACTGCCGATCTCCGAGCCGTGATGCTCATAGCCGAAGATCCAGCCGATATCATCCTTCTCCGCCTCAACCACCCATCCATCCAGGGTTGAGAGTTGGGTAACGCCATTGAGGATGGCCTTCATGCCGCTGGTCCCTGACGCTTCAAAGGGAGGCAACGGATTGTTCAGCCACACGTCAACAGAATTGCTCAGGAGCTTTCCGAAATAGGTGTCATAATTCTCGAGGATCAAGACCTTGATGACATCGTAATGCTCATTGAGCTGATCAATATGCTTTAAGATGTCCTGGATATGCGCGGCCCCGATATTGTCATTGGGGTGCGCCTTACCGGCGAAAATGATCTGCAAAGGCCCGACCTTGCGCGCCAACTCCAGAACCTCATCGATGCGATGGAACAAGAGCGACGGACGCTTATAGCCCGTGATGCGGCGCGCCCAGCTGATCGTCAGCACATCTTCTTCCAATTTCCAGGGCTTGACCGCGCTGAACAGGTTGCGCTTATTGACCTGATGGGCCTCAAAAAGATCGCGACGGAAATTCGGGTCCTTGGCCAGTTTAGTGACATTGGCCAGGTTCTGGTTCTCCCGGCGCCAATCACCGAAGACAGAACTATATTTATCGAACAATTGGGCAAAACTTTCGGAAAGCCAGGTGTGCAAATGGACGCCGTTGGTGATGGCATCGATGCGCTTGGCATAATCCGGGAACTGCAGGCGCATGATCTCGCCGTGCTTTTGGGCAACGGCATTCACATGGCGGCAATTATCCAGACAGATATGGGTCAGGTTGACATCGGTGGACTCTTTATTCTCCATGCCGAATTGCTTCATGGGCTCGGTGTATTGCGGAGTGAAGATCTCTTCCAGGTCATGGATGCCAAAACGGTCATGCCCGGCCGCGACCGGCGTATGGCAGGTGTAAACGAATTTCTTTTTCTCCACATCCATCTGCGCCTTGTCCTTTAACTGGACATATTTCTCGATCAAGGCGAA
>JAYVSG010000139.1:0-2556 GCA_043775535.1 Candidatus Omnitrophota bacterium | reverse complement strand
TAATCTTTAAAGACATTATTGTAAACAGCGACGGCAGGGACAAAGTCCCACTGTTCTCCATAAGCTCTCCCTCATGGAGAACAGCGGTGACCCCATCATCTGCCCGGATCAAAGGGCAGGGAAGAAACAATAGGACGACGATGCAGATGTGGACAAAATTCAAATTGAAAAAGCTCCCTGAATTAGACGCTGGTTTGATCACCTAAAATCAAGCTATGGTAGTAAAACAGCGTCATGAATGCAAGGGAAAATAAACACCGGGACCATTATCAATCGACGGCATCTTTGACTGCATCAGCAGCATCTCTGCCCATCTTTTTGACATCACGGGCGGCATCGTGTCCCAGTTCCTGGACACTGCTCTTGGTGTCAGAGACCAAGTCATGCGTTCCGCTGTTCCGGCCGGCAACGATCCATACCAAAACCACAATAGCGACCACGATCGCAATGCGGGTGGGCCAATATCCTAAATTATTATTCATTGTTATCCTTTCATTGAACCACTGTGTTTATTTATTTGATCGTTATTTTAGCAAAACAAAAGTTAAGGGAAGATGAAAATAACATTAAAACCTGTGTGCCGGCAAGGCCTGTCCAAGAACGGCCTTGGAACAAAAAATAAATGTTCTTAACTATTTGCGTGTAAAATAACCCTATGGATGCCGAACAATACGAAGAATGCGAATGCCCTTACTGCGGAGCGCCCAATTCACTGCCGGTGGATGTGACCGGAGGGCGTAACCAGCAATTCGTGGTGGATTGCGAGACCTGCTGCGCGCCCATCCTGGTGCGCGTTTCCATGAGCGGTGGTGAAGTAGAGCGCGTGGATGTCAGGAAAGAAAACGAATGATCTCGCGGCAAAAGTCCGGCAGATCATCCGGACGGCGGCTGGTGATCTGGTTACGGTCAACCACCACGGCCTGATCCACCCATGACGCCCCTGCATTGACCAGGTCGTCCTTGATGCCGGGTGTTGAGGTGCATTTGAATCCGCGCACGATATTGGCGGATATGGGGATCCAGCCCGCGTGGCAGATATGGGCCACCAATTTTCCTGACGCATGGAATTTGCGGGTCAGATCGAGGACCTTGGGGTCCCGGCGCAACTGGTCCGGAGCAAAACCGCCTGGAATGATAAGGCCGACAAAATCCCCCTCCCGCATGTCCGCGATGGCAGCATCCGAAGTGCACGGGTAGCCGTGCTTGCCTTTATAAACTTCTTGGGCTTTCGGACCGGCCACCACCACCCCTGCCCCCTCTTCGATCAGACGGTATTTCGGGTATAACAATTCCAGGTCTTCATAAATATGGTCCACGAACATCAGTATCTTCTTACCCGTTAGTTTCATTTGATCCCCCTTAAACCTTGGATGGCAACCACGATGCCGATGGATGCAAGGATCGCCGCGCTCGCATATGGCAATTTCCGTCCCCAGACTTCGAGCCCTTTCCATTTCCGGGCTGCATGCCTGAGGGAAATAGCCGCAATGACCCCAGCCATGACGAGCGTGAACGCAAGGCCCAGGCTGAATCCCATGACCAGGGCAAAACCCAGGACCACCTTCTTGGCCTGCAGGCAGAGCAACAAAACCGCAAAGGCCGCCGGACAGGGAAGCAATCCTCCTGAAAGTCCAAACAGAATGATCTGCCCGGTGGTTACTTTTTGATCAGGGGTATTTCGGGGAATGCCGTGCGTATGTGTGCAGGCCGCATACCGGGCGCGGAGGAACATCCACACCGCCATGCCGAGCACTATGATGCCGGTGGCCGTTTGAAAATACGGTTCCAGCCCTTCGACATTCATCACATTGGAATAATGCAGGCCCAAAAAGGCCAGGACCCAGATGAGCAGGGTATGGGAAAATGTGGCAGCAAGGCCCAAGAGCACGGCTTGTCCGACGGTACCGCGCACGGCCACAATGAAGGCCGTCATCATGGTCTTGCTATGGCCGGGTTCTAGACCATGCAGGGCACCCAATACAAACGCGGCGGGAAAGAACATCCATCCCTGTCCCTGCGCTAAATATTCACTGAACAAAGGCATGCCATTGTCCCTCAGGTTAAGGCCGGATAATCCGTATAGCCCGCCGGGCCCTGGGCGTAAAACGTTTCCGGGACCGGAGCGTTAAGAGGAGCATTCAGCGAAAAACGGTGCGGCAGGTCGGGATTAGCAATGAACAATTGTCCAAAAGCGACCGCATCCGCTTCACCAGCATCCAAAACAGCCTGCGCCGTCTCCTTGGTAAAACGCTCATTGGCAATATAAACACCGCCAAAATCTTTTTTCAATTGCGGCCCCAGGCGTGTGGCACCCAATCCTTCTCGGGCGCAGATGAAAGCAATGCGGCGCTTTCCCAATTCCCTAGCTACATAGCCAAAGGTCGCTGAGGGATCGGAATCATGCACGTCGTGGGAATCGCTGCGCGGGGCCAGATGCATCCCGACCCTGCCCGCTCCCCAAACACCGATCACCGCATCCGCAACTTCCAGCATCAGGCGCGCACGGTTCGCGATCGGACCGCCGTAGGTATCGGTCCGTTTATTGCTACCGTCCTG
>JAYVSG010000138.1:0-3047 GCA_043775535.1 Candidatus Omnitrophota bacterium | reverse complement strand
GTTGAGGAAGGTGATCATGGACTCAACGGAGTTGAGCATCGCCTCGTCCATGTTGATGTCGATCACTTGGGCGCCGTTCTCCACCTGTTGACGGGCAACGGCGAGTGCCTGATCGAATTGTCCGGCAATGATGAGGCGGGCGAATTGCTTGGACCCGGTGACATTGGTGCGCTCACCCACGTTGATGAAATTGCTGTTCTCGCGGACGACCAGGGGTTCCAGGCCGCTGAAGGAGCTGTGTGCCACGATCTCCTTTAATTTGCGGGGAGGTACGGAATTGACAGCATCGGCTATGGCCTTGATATGGTCCGGTGTACTTCCGCAGCATCCACCCACGATGTTCAGGAATCCGCTTTCGGCAAAATCTTTCATGAGCGCAGCCATTTCCCTTGGGGACTGGTCATATTCACCAAAGGCATTGGGCAAGCCGGCATTGGGATAACAGCTCACATAGGAGGTGGCAAAGCGGCTGATCTCCTCGATATAAGGTCTCATGTCCTTGGCACCCAAGGCACAGTTCAGGCCAAAAGAGAGGGGGGCGGCATGTTTGACCGAGATCCAGTAGGCCTCGTTGGTCTGTCCTGAAAGGGTACGTCCGCTCGCGTCGGTGATGGTGCCGGAGATCATCAGCGGATATTGCCTGCCGATCTTGGCGCAGTAGGAATCGATGGCAAAAAGGGCTGCCTTGCAATTCAAGGTATCAAAGGTCGTTTCGACCAAGAAGAGGTCGACGCCTCCCTCGACCAGGCCGACCAGTTGTTCCGTATAGGCCTCGACCAATTGGTCAAAGGTGATGGCGCGGAACGCAGGGTTGTTCACATCTGGTGACAGCGATGTGGTTTTATTGGTAGGCCCAATGGCCCCGGCGACAAACCGGAGTTTGGAGGGGTCTTGTGTGGTGAATTTATCCACGGCTGCGCGCGCCAATTTGGCAGAGGCGACATTGAGCTCATGGACCAGGCTTTCCATGTGATAATCGCCCATTGATACGCTGTTGGCATTGAAGGTGTTGGTTTCGATGATGTCCGCACCGGCCGCCAAATAGGCCTCATGGATGTCCTGGATGATCTTGGGCTGGGTCAGGGACAAAAGTTCATTATTGCCTTTGACGTCGTGGGCATAGTCCTTGAAACGCTCCCCGCGGTAGGCGGCTTCGTCCGGTTTGTGGCGCTGGATCATGGTCCCCATGGCCCCATCAAGGATGAGGATACGCTCTTTTAAAAGGGCATGGATCGGATGGTTTGGAACAGGTAACTTCATATGGTTAAAGATAGGGTAAAGAGGGCGGATTGTCAAATATAAAGGGCTAAACCCCTTCGGAAACCGTTTTCCTGAATATCCGGCCGGGGGCTTGTTTTCACAGTATATATAGTACATACTTTCTATAGATATGCGCCGTAACCCCATTGTCCATATCCTGCTGATCAGTCTTTTGGTCCTTGGCCCAAATTCTCCGGCCCGGGCTAATGAACTCGTTTTGCCAAAACCTGGCCTGATGGTCCATTTGAGCCCTGAATTTTCCCCGGCCATATTGAAAGGCCTGAAGGTCCATCCGAATGATCCTTTGCAATTTGACTTCATTCTGGATAAAGGTGAAAGCCAATTGGCCGATGAAGCGCTCAAGGATGAATCCAACAAGCTCATCAAATACTTCCTAGCAAGTCTGACTGTCCCCGAAGGTGACCTCTGGGTCAATCTGAGCCCCTACGAAAAAGACCGCATCGTGCCTGAGAGCTTTGGCCAGACCGATATGGGCCGTGACCTCTTGGCGCAAGACTATCTCTTGAAACAGATCACCGCATCCTTGATTTACCCTGAGGATGAATTCGGCCAGAAGTTCTGGAAGAGGGTGTACGAAGAAGCCGCCCAGAAATTCGGGACGACGAATATTCCTGTGAACACATTTAACAAGGTCTGGATCGTCCCATCCAAGGCCGTGGTATATGAGAACGCCAAGGCCGGAACAGCCTATGTGGTTGAATCCAGATTGAAAGTCATGCTTGAGCAAGATTATCTTTCGATGGAGAAGCATGTCCAAGCGGGTGACGCGAAGGCGGAGACCTTGTCCGCCCGCAACGGCAGTGAGGACGGACGAGGTGCCGCAGCGGCAGGACCCGCTGCACTGGCGTCCCAGGTCATACGTGAGATCGTGATCCCGCAGCTTGAGAAGGAAGTCAACGAAGGTAAGAACTTCGCCCAGCTCAGACAGGTCTATAGCTCCCTGATATTAGCTACCTGGTACAAGAAGAAGATCAAGGACAGCATCCTGTCGCAGGTGTATGCCGACAAGAACAAGATCGCAGGGATCAACATTGAAGATCCGCAGGAGAAGCAGAAGATCTACGAGCAGTACGTTAAAGCCTTCAAGAAGGGTGTATATAACTACATTAAAGAAGAGCAGGACCCTGCGACCGGCACCATGATCCCTAGGAAGTACTTCTCGGGTGGTGTCGAATTCGGAGCTGAAGTGAGTAGGGCCATGATCACGACCACGGATGCGGCAATGGTGAATCCACAGCCGGAAGATAGGACGGTCGCGATCAATGTCAGCCTAAGTATTTTTGATAGGCTCATGCAGCAGCAAGATGAGGCATATGCACGTCAGAAAGAAACTCTCCAACATGCCAAGGCGACGGAATTGATGCGGGATGTGACACGTTTGGCGCTTGCTGAGATGGGACAGCCTGGAGCGATCGATGAGGTTTTGGCAAAAGCGGATCTCCGTCTTTCAAAAGGCGATTACCCATCCACCACGGATGGTAGGTTCAAGGACAAGATCACCATTGATTGGGTGGTGGATGATGGAGCTAAAGGATTGGCCTCCGAGGTCGGACATTTGATCCACTTTTCTTTATATAAAGGTCCCATGCATAACGGTGTTATGGAAGCATACGATATGCTTGTTAACACCCTTGTTCGGCGTGCGGCAGATCCATCCTCAGAGTTATTCTCTGAAAAGAATCTCGCCTTTGGAAAATACTTAATGGATTTCCTGAATGGAAATCCGCGCTGGAATTGGACCAATATCCCCAAAGGTTTCTCCAAGG
>JAYVSG010000137.1:0-5060 GCA_043775535.1 Candidatus Omnitrophota bacterium | reverse complement strand
GCAAGCCCTATCCAGATGCTATCCAAATGCAGCCCGAAGATGGCGAGCCACAATGCAATGATATATTCCCAACAGTGAAAGATCAAATATACCTTCCGGCCCTTATAAGGTGTGCAAAAAGCCGCCAGTTCCTTATAGCCGGGGATCCGGCCTTGATCGAGATAGAATTCGATGTGATGGTCAAGGTCGATCAGAATGCCGCTGACGAAACATGTTAGCGTAGCAGGCCATGATTGTAAAGCCGCCTGCACACCGATAGATACAGCGGTCGAGATCATGATGTGATGCGAAGGTTTCATTGACGGGCTAGTTTAAAGAGGCGTTTGATATTGGGTTGGCTCAAATAGACGAACAGCCAGATGAAGGAGACGCCCAGGATCAATTCCCACGTCGAAGGACGTGAAATATGCGGGCCTGCGGCCTGAAAGGCGTAATCCAAGATAAAGTAGGCCCCGACGAGCAGGGAAAATCCCCAACAGCTGAGCCTTGCCCACTCCCTCAAGTTGTTCTGCATCTTCCATGCCACAAAGAACAGACCGATGCCGAAGAGTTCGATAAATACGGTGAGACCGGCGTCATGGTGGCGTCTAAGGTCGCCCATGGCCTGGACGATGATGATCCAGGAGACGATCTTGAGGAATAAACCTGCGTACGTGAGGGATTCGGGGGTCTTAACTGTCATAGGAATTAAGTATATCTCTTATGGGCGTCGAAAGCAAATGACTACAGTATGCGCAATCTTAGTGAGTGTTCTTTTAAACATTTTGAGGAGGTCTGGGTACGCCTGGGCCGACGGGTGGATATTTTTTGAATTCAGCGCTTTGCTCGAGCTTGGCTGACAGGGCGACCAGGCCAGGATGTTTGGACGCCGGGACACTATGAGCTAGCATCGATTGGGTGAATTGCCAGGCCGTGGCGGCGGTGATGGATGGCTGGTTCAATTGGCCATTGAACATGCTCCCCTGCTTCTGGACCTGAGCTTCCAATCCTGCGTATGCAGCAATCAATTGACCGGTCAGTCGGGTGATCCACGGCGCATACTGCTTCTCTTCTGGACGCCAATTCTGTTCGTAAATAATTTGAACACTCTTCTCGCAGGCAGCCAGGGCAAAGCTCACTGCTCTAAGTTCATTCTGCAATGCGACCGGGTTATTTGACCACAGGCTCTTTTTACCGGCCGCCTTGGCTTCTGCAAGTTGGATGATAAACGAGGAATCCATCAGGACCTCACCATCGTCGCAGATGAGCGTAGGGGCTTTGACCACAGGGTTAATACTTTGGAACTTCTCAAAGGTGCTGAAGACGGAAACAGCCCGGTGTTCAAAAGGTATGCCTAGGCATTCGAGCGAGATCGCCGCGCGGCGGACATAGGGAGAATCTAGCATTCCGATCAATTGCATATGCTTCCTTTTTTTGGGATCAGTTGTTCATCTAGGGCCCTGCGCTCATCGAAGACGAAGCACTCCCCTTCAAAATAGCCACGGCCCATCTTCTTGAAATAATTCAGGATTCCGCCATCTAATTGGTAGACCTCACGGAAACCTTTTTTAAGCATGAGCGGGGCTGCCTTCTCACAACGGATGCCGCCGGTGCAAAAGGTCACGACCGGTGCATCTTGCCATTCGGCAGGGGCCTTTTGAAGGTCCCCTTCAAAATCCGCAAAATGTTTGGTCCCCAAATGTGCGGCGTTCTGAAAACGTCCAAGCTCATATTCATAATCGTTGCGTGTGTCGAGCAAAACCATGGGCCGACCTTCCTTCATCCATTGGTGAAGCTCTTCCGGGGAAAGGTATGGCGCTCCCTCTTCGGTTGGATCGACAGGTGTTTGCCCGGGTGCGGCTACGATATATGGTTTGACCTTGACCAAGCTGCGCTTAAAGACGAGTGCGTCGCTATAGCTCGTCTTTAATTCCGGCGTGCTGATGCCGATCGTCTGAAGCAGGAATTCCAGAAAAGCATCCATCTGCTCAGGCAGGCCGCACAGGGAGCAATTGATGCCCTCAGCCGCTAGGAGAATAGTCCCCTTGATCCCAAGCTCCTGCATGCGCACACGCAACAGGTCGCGTGCCGGCTCAAGCTCAAAGCTTGGTTTGAAAAAAGAATAGAAGGCTATGTTCTTGAATGTGTTCACAGCAGTTTCTTTAAATTCGCCCCTTCATTACTGATCAAGCTTTTAAGCAGGCCGCTGAATTGCTGGACTTGGGTGTTGGCCGCTGGTAGCTGGGCCGCTGTCAACGCCGTCGTACCCCACTGCTTAAGTGCCAATGCTTTGACTTGGTCGAGCAGACCGGAGACCTTACCGGTTTGGGCTGTGTCGGTGCTCAGTGTATTCGCCTGGGTCAGCAGGGGCATGGCTGCCTTGATTAGATCAAGCTTGCCGCTGTTCAAGGGCATTTTGTTGAACAGGACGCTGATGGCCTGGACTTTGTTGATAATGTCCTGCAATGGCTTCTGCTGGGCCAATAACGGGCTGCTGGCAGCGCTGTTGAGGACGTCTCCCCATCCGGCATAGGCATTGGAGGACAATAAAAGAACAGACAGGCAAAGAAGTAGTTTACGCATTCAGAGCTCCTAAGTACTCCTTCTTGCCGATCTCGACGCCATTATGGCGCAGGATGGCGTAGGTGGTCGTGGTGTGGAAACCCAAATTGGGCAGGACAAAATTGAGCAGGTACGGCTGTCCCTTGAAGTTCATTTCATTGCCCCCCACCTTCAAGGTGATGGTGCGGTCTTCGCTGCCGTCGATCTGTGCGGGTTTGAAACCTTTAAGGAAAGAGATGGTCTTTTCAATACGGGCCTGCAGTTCCGGGAAGGTCTTCTCGGTGTCAGGGTAGCTCGGCACTTCAACGCCGGCCAAACGTGCTGCGCCGCCTTTGACGCCATCGGTGACGATCTGCACCTGGCGAGCCAGGGCGAACATGTCCGGGGCCAATCTGGCAGTGATGAAAACTTCAGGTTCGATCTTCTTGGCAACGGCATGGGCTTCGGCTTTCTTGAGGATCGAAGAAAGGTTTTCCAACTGACGGACGAATACGGGTACGGACGCCTGGTACATTGAAAGTGACATGGTGTTCCTCCTGGTTATTTTTTAAATGGTTTTGAAGGTGGTTTTGAGGGCGGCATAGGGCCGCGCAATTTAATGATGAGGCCGTCCAGGAAGCGTCTGAGGATCTGGTCGCCGCATGGCATGTAATTCGGGTGGTCTTCTTTACGGAAGATGGCGGAAAGCTCCGTCGGTGTGGTCTGGAACTCAGCCAGTTTCAGGATATCGATGATATCGGTATCTTTCAGCTTGAGCGCGACCCGCAGTTTCTTCATGACGTCATTATTACTGATCATTCGACCCCTTATCGGTAAGGTATTATGTTACAATGTTTTCATTCATAACAACAGGAGGAAATTATGGGCGACAAGAATCCGAAGAACAAGATCAAGAAGACCAAGAAGAAGTAATCAGTACCGCACTTCGACCAAACATAACCCGCTCGCTGGCGCCGTTCGCGGCGCCAGTTTCCGGTCCTTCCCCTTCAATATCTTAAGCACACTCTCCTGCTCCATCCGTCCGTTACCTACAGCCAGAAGAGCTCCGACAATGTTCCTCACCATCTTATAAAGAAAACCGTTCGCTGTGATCGTGATGTGCAGCAGATCGCCTTCCTTCGTAATGGTCAAGGCCGACACTGTCCGGACCGTGTTCGTGCGCTTAGAGCGTTCTGAGGCGCTCTGGAAGCCCTTGAAATCATGCTTGCCCTTCAGATGGGCCGCTGCCTTACGCATGGCGGTGACATTAAGCTTATTGGGATAAAAATAGGCCCGGTCGCGCCAAAGTGCCGACGGGTAGGAACGATTGAGAACCGTATAGCGATAGGTCTTGTCCTTGACGCTCATTTGAGAATGGAAATCAAGACCCACTTCCTCAACCTTAACGATAGAGAGGTCTTTATCCAGGAAATTGTTCAAGGCCCGGTGGATGAGCGCAGGTTCGATCGTGGTGTCTGCTTTAAAATGGACCACCTGCCCCAGCGCATGCACCCCGCTGTCCGTCCGGCCTGACGCATGGCAATGGATCTTCTTTTTGAAGATGTTCTCGATCTTATCCTCAAGGTGGGATTGGATGGTGCGCAAGACTTGGCCTTTTTCATCAACAGCAGCTTGGGTCTGCCAACCATTAAAGGCGGCCCCATCATATTCCACGATGAGTTTGAAATTCCTCATGCTGTTAAAGACCACACGCTCTTGGAGGTGTCGCCCGCTTTCTTGAGGGTCCCCTTGGCGCGCAATTGGGTGGCGGCCCAATACACGTCTTCGTGCCAGGTGAAATGGAAATTGCCGCTGTCGATGATCTCCTTGTCGTGATTGTCCCAAATATGTTCACAGACCTGCTTGATCTTGGCAGTGCCTCCGAGTTCTTTTAAAGCATCAACGATCCAGCCGCATAGGTCCACGCGTGTCTTCATTCAACAACCTTTCCTTCCACATCAATGACATCATCATTGGGTGGTGCTTGTTTTGAGGCTGATGGTCTGGGCGGCAATAAACGTGCGCCATAGGTGCGCATGCCGTAGGTAAAGAGTATCCATAATCCAAGGTTCCCGACCGCGGTCCAATCCCCTTCCCAGATCAGTCCGATCAGGGCAATGGGCGCCAGGAACTGGAACAGGAAGGCCAGCAATATCCCTAGGCCTCCCAAATATTGAAGCACATACAGAAAGGACAGCATCCACGTTGTTGCCCCCAGCACCTTGGACATGATGATCGACGCCATTCCAAGTTGTGGATGCAATCTTTTAAGCAGGGAAAGCGGCAGGACGATCAGGATAAAGGCCATGATCAAGAGCGCTGAAATGACGGTCAGGATGGGCAGTAATAATACGGATGCTGTGGTCACGCCCCAGACAAAGATGCTCCAGCACAGGATGGCCCCGCCGATAATGAACGCCATGATGGTGAGGCAGCCGATGGATGAGGGCATTTTTAGTAGAGGCTTCCTGAAGATCCGCTGCTTGAGGCTGCGGCCGGAGTTACCTTTGAAGCATCTCCGCCATCCCCGCCGGTGGCCT
>JAYVSG010000136.1:0-10316 GCA_043775535.1 Candidatus Omnitrophota bacterium | reverse complement strand
GCCCCGATCTGGCGTTTATCATCCACTCGCACCGCAATACCGGCTCCGACAAGGAATTGTGCATTGCGCTCTTCCTGTCCCGGAATGGGATCAACAACGACCATGGGGAGTCCCTTGGCCAGGCATTCGCTTGTGGTCATGCCGCCGGGCTTGCTGACGATCAGCGTGGCAACGGTCATCAATTCTTCAACATTCTCCGCGTAATCATAAAAGATGATCTTCTTGTCCGTCCGGCGCTGGACCTTCTTGAGCCAATGCGCCAGCTTGACATTGGTGCCAGCGATCACCACCATCTGCAATGGCCTCTCCAGGCGCACCAGGGACTTGACCGCTTCCTTCATGGGCCCCAAACCCTGTCCGCCCCCCATGATCAAGACCGTAGGGACATCCGCCGCCAACCCGAGCTTGGTGCATACGGCCCTCCGGTCCTGCTTCTCGCCGAATTTCAGGCGTATGGGAATACCGAAGACCTTTAATTTTTCTGCAGGCACATTCTCTTTCAAATAACGCTGATTGGCCTCTTCGGAAGGGACGACATAATAACTGACCCCGTCATGGAGCCAGTACAAATGGGGGGCAAAATCGGTGAGGACACCAACGACCATGAAATCGAGACCATTGGCGAGCTTATAATCCGCAACCATGCCGCATGGAAAAGCCTGGGTACAGATCACCACGTCCGGCTTGAACGACTCCATCAACGGCCGCAGTTTCTTGTGGGAGGAACGATGGATGGTCTTCTTGAGCCTTGCGGAAGCGCGGATGACCTTGGGATTATCATACAAATATTCCCAGATCTGGGGAGCGCGTTTGATCACCCCCATATAGGCAGTATTGACGATCTTTTCCATCAAGGGATAGGTATAGCCGAACCCGTTGATGCTCATGATCTCACAATCAGGATTCAAGGCTTTGAGGGATTTCTGGATGGCCAGGGCGCTTTGGCGATGCCCCGAGACCTGGGAAATGTACATCAGAAGGACACGTTTGGGCTTAAATACAGTCATAACTTATTCAATGGTCCCAAGCACGGAACCGACCATACCGTCCTTGCCTTCCGGTACCGTTATGGAAGAAAGCTTCCCGCTCGACGGGGCCTCCACGTTGAAGGTAGCCTTATCGGTCACCACTTCCACGACCTCATCCCCGGCATTCACCAGGCATCCCGGCTTGACATGCCAACAGGCAACAGTGGCCTTGGTGATCCCCTCCCCTAACTCGGGCAATATGATATTGACCATGGTATTAAAATATGCCCTGGAATTTTTTAACTAGTTTTGCCCGCACATCGACCATGTCCGGGGACTTTCCAAGCAATTTCTGCAGGGATGTCATGTGCACATCCAAGCCGCAAGGCTTGATCAGCCGGAACAAGGACAAGTCGGTTGAGACATTAATGCCCAGACCATGGTAGGTGACCCATTTGCGCACACCGATACCGATGGAAACAATCTTGTCTGGCCCAACAAAAACCCCGCGTTTGCCGGGGATGCTTATTGCCAATATACCAAAATCCTTCAATAAATCAACCGCAACTTGTTCCAACTTCTCAAGATAGGCCTTTAGATCACGGCCATTGGCGTTCAGGTCCATGATCACATAAACCACCAGCTGGCCAGGGGCATGCAGGGTCACATCCCCCCCGCGATCAATGGACTGTATCTGGACACCCTTGCCCAGGATATCATCCCGGTCGTAGAGAAAGCTTTCTTGCCTTGTCATGCGGCCAAGGGTCAGTACCGGCGGGTGTTCACAGAAAATAAGACGCGGCGGGGCCCCGGCGATCACGGCATCGACCAGGTGTCGCTGCCGTGCATATGCCTCTGTATACTCGATCAGTCCCCAATCTTCAACCTGCAATGCCATATAAAGACCCCAAAACAAAAGCCGCTGGTCACCCAACGGCTTTGTCCCGCATAGATGCAGCGATTATATTACTACAATTTCTTGCAGATAGCCTCGGCCATTTGCATGGTCCCGACAGTCGTCGGATCATTGCGGTCGGCTTTAAGATCGTAGGTCACGTCCTTGCCTTCCTTGATGACCACACGCACCGCATTTTCCAAACGTCTGGCAGCATCATCTTCCTTCAAATGCTTAAGCATCAGAACAGCAGATAAGATCTGCGCGGTGGGATTGACCTTGTTCTGTCCGGCATACTTGGGGGCGGAACCATGCACCGGCTCGAATAAAGCAATTTCATCACCGTAATTGGCGCCGGAAGCGATACCCAAACCGCCGATCAATCCCGCGCAAAGATCGGAAATGATGTCGCCGTATAGATTAGGAAGGACCAACACATCATACAAGTGCGGCCATTGCACCAATTGCATGCACATGGCATCCACAATGACATCACTGAATTCAATACGGCCTTCATATTCTTTGGCCACTTCTTTGACACTCTGCAAGAATAGCCCGTCGGAGAATTTCATGATGTTGGCTTTGTGAATGGCGGTCACTTTCTTGCGGCCATTCTTGACGGCATATTCGAACGCGGCCCGCGCGATGCGCTTGGAGGCTTCGGCAGAGATAGGCTTGATCGAAACGGCTGAACCAGCCCGGATTTTCTTGGCAGACAAGCTATTGATCTTTTCGATCACCGCTTCGCATTCGGGAGTGCCTTTGTCAAATTCAATACCGGCGTATAAATCTTCGGTGTTCTCACGGAAGATCACCAGATCGACACCCTTGATCGGAATCTTGGTCCCCTCCAACTGCTGGCAGGGGCGGAAACAAGAAAATAAGTCCAATGATTGGCGCAATTGCACGTTCACCGAACGAAAACCCTTACCGATGGGCGTGGTGATAGGGCCTTTGATCGCGGTCTTGTTGCGGCGGATGGAATCCAAGACATCGTCGGTCAACGGTTTGCCGTGCTTGGCCATCGACTTCTCGCCGACTTCCTGCACGTCCCAATCGATCTTGACCCCGGTCGCCTCGACACAAAGTCTCATTGCCGCCGTGACTTCCGGCCCGATCCCGTCGCCGGGTAAAAGTGTGACTTTATGCCCCATGTGAAACCCCCGCTCTTACTTTTTTAATAAACTCTTCAATTCCTCGACGTTATGCGCGTGGAGGACCGCTGTTTCATAGGTGATGATACCCTTTTCGCACATTTCCTTAAGCGACTTGTCCATGGTCTTCATGCCATACTGCGCGCCAGTCTGGATGGCGGTGCGCATCTGTTCGACCGCCTGCTCGCGGATCATGTTGCGGATACCTGACGTGGCGATCATGATCTCCGGGACCATCACGCGCCCCTTGCCCGTCGCACGCGGCACCAATTGCTGGGACAGGATCCCCTGCAAGGCGGATGCCAGCTGCAAACGCACCTGCTGCTGCTGGTACGGCGGGAACACGTCGATGATACGTTCAATGGTCTGCGGTGCGTCCGGCGTGTGCAGGGTCGCCAACACCAAGTGACCCGTTTCCGCCGCGGTCAACGCGGTTGAAATGGTCTCCAAGTCACGCATCTCACCGACGACGATGACATCCGGGTCCTGGCGCAAACAACGGCGCAGGGCCTCGGAAAAGGAATTCGTATCGCGGTACACTTCGCGCTGCTTGATGACAGACTTCTTATTGGCATGGATATATTCGATGGGATCTTCGACGCTAATGACAACGCAGGAACGTTCCGTATTGATCAGATTGATCATGGACGCAAGCGTAGTCGTCTTACCCGTACCAGTAGCACCGGTAATCAACACCAGACCGCTGTTCTTGCGCGCCAAATCGGCCACAATGGGCGGTAACTGCAATTCTTCAATGGTCGGGATGAAAAGGGAAACGCGGCGGAACGCGGCCTCCACCGAACCGCGCTGTATGTGCACATTCACACGGAAGCGGTCCAGGCCGGTCATAGCCAGCGAAAAGTCCAGTTCCTTGGTGTTCTCGAACTGTTCCTTCTGCGTATCGTTCAAGACGCTGTAGATCATTTCCTTGATGGCGGCAGCGGGTAAGGCTTCACGCTCAACAGCGGTCAGGTCACCATCGATACGCAGGATGGGAGGCGTATTTTCCGTTAAATGCAGGTCAGATGCACCCTGCTGTATGGCCAGCAAAAGCAATTCACGCAGCACACTATTTCTTTCCATTAAGTTTGATCCATTCGCCGATGCGGCGTACGCCTTCTTTGATCTTGGCGTCCGAGGTTGAAAAACTGAGGCGCATAAATTCCGGTGTGCCGAACCCGTCCCCAGGTATGCCTGCCACCTTCACATCATCAAGTATCTTCTTGGCCACATCCCCGCCGCCAACCTTGGACATGTCACAAAAGACATAAAAGGCGCCTTCAGGACGAATGTAACTGATCTCCGGGATGGCATCCAGACATTGTAGCATCAGGTCCCTGCGGCCTTTAAAGACCTTGCACATGGCCTGTATGCTCTCGTCAGCGGCTTTTAGGGCCGCCACTGCGGCCGCTTGGCTGATGGAGGTCGGATTGGATGTGGAGTGGTCCTGGTACTTCTTGATATACTCCATGATCTCGACAGGGCCTGCGGCATAGCCGATGCGCCAACCAGTCATTGAATAGGCCTTGGAAACACCGTTGACGGTGATGGTCAAGTCAAAGATCTCCTTGCCCAAAGAGGCAATGGATGTAAATTCATTCGTATCATAGATCAATTTTTCGTAGATTTCATCACTAATCACATAAATCTTGTGCTCGACGCAGATGGCCGCAATGGCCTGCAATTCCGCCTTGCTGTACATGACCCCGGTGGGGTTGGAGGGCGAATTGATGATGAGGATGCGCGTCTTTGGGGTGATGCTTTTCTTCAGCAGTTCCGGCGTGATCTTATAACCCGTACTCTTATTGGTCGCAATGATCACCGACCTACCCCCGGCCGCCTTGACCATTTCCGGGTAGCTCACCCAGTAGGGCGACTGAAAAATGACCTCGTCTCCGTCGTCGACCAGCACCTGGATGATGTTGAACAGGGAGTGCTTGGCCCCGCAGGACACCACGATCTGGGCCGGTTTGTAGGCAAGGCCGTTGTCCTTCTGGAATTTGGCGGCAATGGCCTCACGCAGGTCCTGGGTGCCGATGGAGGGCGTATACTTGGTCTGCCCGCTTTGGATGGCCTTGATGCCGGCCTCCTTGATAAAGTCGGGTGTATCGAAATCCGGTTCCCCTGCCCCAAAATTGACCACATCGTGGCCTTGCGCCTGTAATTCCTTGGCCCGGGCCGTGATGGCAAGCGTGGTGGAACCGACAATGTCCTTGATCCTGCGATTGACTTTAAGCATAAAAACCCTTTCTAAAAATGAAATTTAGATAATATACCAAAAAAAAGCCGCTAATAATAGCGGCTTTTTTTTGATTCTGTTTCAATTGTACTCTTAGGCTTATTCCCCGCCCGTTTTGCGCTGGAACATTTTCTTGGCAACGGTAGGTTTCGCCTTAGGCTTGCTCTTCACGTCCGCCTTGGAATGCTCGGCCGTGGCCTTCTTAGCTTTCTCTTCGGCAGCAGGCTTGGTCTCAGCGTCGGTGACCGTCGCTGTGTCCGCGGCCTGGGCCTTGACCTTCTTCTGGCCAGTGATGATCTCACGGCTCTTCTCGGTCAATTCGAGGAAGGCCAATTCCGCATTGTCACCCGCGCGCTGCATGTACGGGATGATGCGGGTATAACCACCGGCGCGCGACTTGAAGCGCGGGGCGGTCTCTTTGAACAATTGGGAAACCAGGTTATGGTCGCAGAGGATCGAAAATGCCTTGCGGCGTGCGGCAAGGGTGTCCTTCTTTCCCAGCGTGATCAATTGCTCGATCAGCTTGCGTGCTTCCTTGGCCTTGGCGCGAGTCGTACAGATGCGTTCCTGCACGAGGACGGACCGGGCCATATCGCGTAAGGTTGCCTTGCGAAGGCTCTGGTTACGGCTTAAACGATTACCTGCTTTAGCGTGTCTCATGGCTTACTTTGCTTTCAATTTTTTCGAATCAACCTTCATTCCCAAAGAAAGACCCATGACTTTGAGAAGATCGGCGATCTCTGTTAAGGACTTCTTACCGAAGTTACGGAACTCCAGCAATTCGACTTCCTGGCGTCTGACAAGATCGCCGATGGTCTTGATATTGGCATCTTTCAAACAATTCGATGAACGCACCGACAACTCCAGCTCAGAGATCGGCAGGCGCAATTTGCTGTACAAAGCCTCTTCTTCAACGGAGATCTCCTCTTCCTGCTCTTCTTCTTCAGGAAGCTGGCCATAGGCCACGAAGACGTCCAAATGGCGCTGCAGGATATTCGCCCCGTACAACAAGGCTTCCTTGGCATTGATGGCGCCGTTGGTGAAGATCTCCAGCAACAGGCGGTCATAATCGGTACGCTGGCCGACGCGGGTATTCTCGACAGTAAAATTGACCTTGACGATCGGCGTGAAGATGGAGTCAATGGGGATGGTCCCGACCACTGCGCCTTCTTTTTTATTGCCGTCCGCAGGCACATAACCACGACCACGGGAGATCTCCAGTTCCATGTTGAACGGGATATCCTGGGTCAAGGTGGCGATATGGTGTTCAGGGTTCAAGACCTCGATCACTTCATCAGAAATGATGTCCTTGGCCTTGATGACACCCTTCTTGTTGGCCTTGATGTAAACGCTCTTCGGGGCCTTGGAATGGGAACGCACGATCAAGCCCTTGATGTTCAGGACGATCTCGGTCACGGATTCCAGGATGCCGGGCATCGTTGAGAATTCATGGGAAACACCGTCGATGCGGATGGAACTCACCGCGCTGCCTTCAATGGAGGACAGCAAGATACGGCGCAGGGAATTACCCAGCGTAACACCGTAACCGCGTTCAAAAGGTTCAGCTATGAACTTGCCATACGTATTGGTATAGCTTGATTCATCGCAGTCCAAACGTTTCGGCATTTGAAAATCCCGCCATTTAACACCCATGATCTTATCCTCCTCGATGCCTGTTAAGCACTACCAGGACTTGTTTTAAAATTATCTAGAGTACAACTCGACGATCAACTGCTCGTTGACCGGGGCCTTGATATCTTCACGGACCGGGAAACGCGTGACTTTCGCGGTCAATTTATCGGTATTCACTTCCAACCATCCCGGAGCAGCCCAGCCGGCGTTCTTTTCAAGGTTTTCCTTGATGAGCTTCTCAGTTGCAGGCTTAGCCTTGAATGTGATGACATCACCGATCTTGACCTGAATGGACGGTATGTCCACCTTCTTGCCGTTCAAGAGGATCAGACCATGTCCGACGATCTGGCGCCCCTGGGAACGGGTCAGCGCAAAACCTGTCTGGTAAAGCACATTGTCCAAACGGCGCTCCAAAAGCTGAAGCAAGATATGGCCGGTAACGCCCTTGGTACTGGCGGCTTTATTGAAGTAATTGCGGAACTGTTTTTCCAATACGCAATAAAAGCGCTTGGCTTTCTGCTTCTCGCGCAACTGCACACCGTAGTTGGAAAGCTTGCTCTTGCGGTTGGCACCATGCTGTCCCGGAGGATTCTCACGGCGCTCAAGGCTCCAATTTCTCTTGAGATCGAGGTTAACGCCCTCGCGTCTCATTAACCGGCAGCGCGGTCCTAAATAACGTCCCATTAAACTCTCCTTTTCTTGCGTGAACGGCATCCGTTATGCGGGATGGGGGTAACGTCCTTGATCGACGTGACAGTCAAACCAGCGGCAACGAGGGCGCGGATGGCGCTTTCGCGGCCTGAACCAGGACCTCTCACCAAAACATCAACGGTCATAAGCCCCAATTCTTTGGCACGACGGGCAGCATCGGTGGATGCCATCTGCGCGGCATAGGGGGTGCTTTTCTTGGAGCCTTTAAAACCAACCAGGCCCGGGGTGGCCCAAACAATAGTCGCACCGGAACGGTCGGCGATCGTAATGATCGTATTATTGAAGGTGGCCTGGATGGTCACGATGCCGGCAGTGATGCCCTTCAATGATTTCTTTTTGGCCTTTGTCGGCGCTTTTTTGTTATTAGGCTGAAGTTGGTCGTTTTTTGTTGCCATAAATGGTCATCCCTTACTTTTTAGGCTCTTCTTTTTTAATAATATGACCGACGACGGGCTTTTTGCCCTTACGGGTACGGGCATTGGTCTTGGTGCGCTGGCCGCGGCAGGGAAGGCCCTTACGGTGGCGCAGGCCGCGGTAAGAACCCATCTCCATGTGACGACGGATATTGTCATTGTTCTCGCGGCGCAGGTCACCTTCAGTGACGTGGCTCTTTTGGACAATGCTGGTGATGCGGGAAATCTCTTCTTCGGTCAGTTCCTTGGCGCGTTTGTCGCCGCTGATCTGGGCCTGGACGAGAATCTGGGCCGCCGTAGCAGGTCCAATACCATAAATGTACGGCAAAGCTGCTGCGATGCGTTTGTCTTTTGGAAGATCAATACCTAAAATTCTGGGCATACTTATTATCCTTGTCTTTGCTTGTGTTTCGGATTGGAACAAATGATGCGCACCACGCCCTTACGGCGGATGATCTTACAGGCACCGCAAATTCTCTTAACAGATGATTTTACTTTCACAATAACTCCCCTTATTTCAACCTGAACGTAATGCGACCTCTTGTGAGATCGTACGGTGACAACTCCAGCTTTACTTTATCTCCGGGGAGGATGCGGATGAAATTCATCCGGATCTTGCCCGACACGTGCGCTAAAACCTTGTGATTGTTCTCCAGCACCACCCTGAACATCGCATTGGGCAATGCTTCCTCGACCGTACCTTCGACTTCGATCAGATCTTCTTTAGCCATATCTTACTTTGTCAGTATCTCCGGTCCTTTGTCCGTAATAACCACGCAGTGCTCAAAATGCACGGAGGGCTTACCATCCTCCGTCACCACTGTCCATCCGTCGCTTAAGATCTTCGTACGTGCCGTACCCAGGTTGACCATGGGTTCGATCGCAAGCACCATGCCTTCTTCCAGCAGCGGACCATTGCCCGGTTTACCATAATTAGGGACCTCGGGGTCTTCATGAAGCTGTTTCCCGATGCCGTGACCGACAAAATCCCTTACCACGGAAAACCCATGCAGCTCAACATAGCTTTGCACGGCGTATGAAATGTCCGACAAATGGTTCCGGACCCGGGCCTGTTCGATGCCGCGGTACAAGGACGCTTCCCCGACGGCCAAAAGCCTTGTGATCTCATCGCTGACCGTGCCCATGGGCACGGTCACTGCGGTGTCGGAATAATAATCATCATGGATGATACCGACATCGATCGAGACAATATCGCCCTCTTTGACCACGCGGTTATTGCCGATCCCGTGCACGACCTGCTCATTGACCGAGACGCAGGCGCTGCCGGGGAAGCCCCGGTAGCCTTTGAAGGCAGGTATCACCTTGTATTTCAAAATGATGGCTTCGGCTTTCTCATCGATCGCCTTTGTCGTCATTCCAACTGTTAAAGAGCCTTTTAATTCCGTGATAATTGAAGCAAGAATCTTACCAGCTTTACGTAAAATGTCAACTTCAGCGGGGCTTTTGAGCCTGATGTGGTTTTTTATCTTCATTGATGATCTTTATGAGATCGTCCCGCACATCTACGGTCTCTTTATTGCCGCTGATCTCTTTTAAACGCCCGGTGTTCCTGTAATACTCGACAATAGGGGTCGTGACCGTCCTGTAGACATCCATGCGTTTGAGGATAATGCTCTTTTCATCATCCGCACGCTGGTACAACTCCCCGCCACAGATATCGCACACACCAGGTACCTTGGAGGGCTTCCTGGTCAAATTATAGATCGTGTGGCATTTCTTGCATATGCGCCGTCCTGAAAGGCGCATTAAGATCACATCAATATCGGCTTCCATGTTCAACGCAAAATCGAGAGGCTGGTCGATCTTTCGAACGATCTTGTCCAAGTCTTCCGCCTGCTTGAGCGTGCGCGGGAAACCATCGAGCATGTAGCCCTTGGCCAATTCAGGGTCTTTGCGGACCCGCTCCCTGACCAGGCTGGTGATGAGCTCGTCGGAAACAAAGGAACCATGGTCGATCAGGTTCTTGATCTCAAGGCCTAACGCCGAACCCGTCTTCATTTCATCCCGGAGCATATCGCCGGTCGAAATATGGGTGATCGGCATCATTTCCTTGATCATCCCTGCCAGAGAACCTTTGCCGGCGCCCGGAGGGCCCAACAAGACGATCCTCATCTACGACCCCGCAGATGCCCGGTCTTCATGAAGCCTTCATAGTGGTGCATCTGCAAGTGCGATTCGATCTGTTTCATCGTGTCGAGCATGACCCCGACCGTGATGAGGACACCTGTACCGCCAAAGAACGAGGCCACCAGATACGGGACCTTGAAATACGCCATGATCGCG
>JAYVSG010000135.1:0-5932 GCA_043775535.1 Candidatus Omnitrophota bacterium | reverse complement strand
GCCTTCCCACAGCGGCGGCATGAACTCCGAACCTAATTTAAGAAAGACCGGGACCGTACCTGCCACCAAAAGCACGGCGGCCAAAATAGTCGCCTTGGCATGTTTAAGGACAAAACGGCATACCGGTTCGTAGACCTTAAACAAGATCCGACTGATCGGATGTTTCTCTTCCGAATGATAATTGCCGCGCGCACCGGGAAAAAGCATGCGCAGGGCAGGGTTGAGCGTAATAACCAACACCGCTGCAATGGCCATGGCAAATGTTTTTGACCATGCCAAGGGCTTGAACAAACGGCCTTCTTGGTCCAGCAGGGTGAAAATAGGCAGGAAGGACACGGCAATGACAAGCAAGGAAAAAAATACTGACGGAGCGACTTCCTTGAGGGCATTGAGAATGATGGGCTGGGGGTCTCCCTTGCGCCCGGAGGCCTGCCATTCTTCCAGGCGTTTGTACACGTTCTCCATCTGCACAATAGCACCGTCGACCAGAACACCGATCGAAATGGCAATGCCTGCCAGCGACATGATATTGGCACTCAATCCCATCCGGTACATCAGGATGAAGGACAGGAGCACCGCGATCGGGATGGTAATGATGGGGATCACGGCTGACGGGAAATGCCACAGGAACAGCATGATCACCGCACTGACGATGAGCATTTCCTCGATCAACTGTCTCTGCACATGGGCGATCGACCTGTGGATCAATTGCGAACGGTCATAGGTGATGTCCACCGTAACACCCTCAGGCAGGGACGGCCCTATCTCTTTGAGCCTTTCCTTGACCGCAGCAATGACTTCCAGGGCATTTTCCCCCTGGCGCATCACAATGGTGCCGCCCACCACATCCCCTTCCCCATTAAGATCAAGGACGCCGCGGCGCATGTCCGGACCGATCGAGACATTAGCTATATTCTTGACCAATACAGGAGCCTTGCCTGGACCACCAGCGACCACAATGCCTTCAAGGTCATCAATGGACTTGGCATAGCCGTGGCCGCGCACCATATACTCGGTCCCGTTCATCTCAAGCAGTCGTCCGCCCGCTTCCTGATTGCCGGCACGTACCGCTTCAATGACCTTGTTGATGGGGATCTTATAGGCCAGGAGCTTGTTTGGATCAACGGTGATCTGGTATTGCTTTACAAATCCTCCCAAGGGCGCCACTTCCGCGACCCCAGGCACGCTTTGCAAATGATAGCGCATGGACCAATCCTGAAAACTGCGCAATTCCTGCAGGCTGTGTTTGGCCGTCTTATCGACGAGCGCATACTGTAGCACCCAACCCACACCTGTTGCGTCCGGACCCAATTCTGTCTTCACTCCCTGCGGCAGCGACGCCGTGATCTTGGAAAGATACTCTTGCACGCGGCTGCGCGCCCAATACAGGTCGGTCCCATCCTTGAATATGACATAGACATAGGAGTACCCGAAATCCGAGAACCCGCGCACGGCCTTGACCTTGGGCATGCCCAACAGCGACGATATGATCGGATAGGTGACCTGGTCTTCAATGATGTCCGGACTCTTGTCCCAACGTGAATACACAATGACCTGGGTGTCGGAGAGATCAGGAACGGCGTCGAGGGGAATGTGACGCACCGACCATACCGCAGCCACGATCGCGGCGGCAACGAACATGATCACCAGGAATTTATTGCGGGCCGAAGCCTCAATGATCCGTTCAATCATGGGAAGCTCCCCCGATCGGAGCCTGTATGCGGCTCTCGGAATCGATAAGGAAATTGCCGTCCACGACCACCTGTTCCCCTTGCTTCAATCCGGACTTGACCGACCAGCCATTGTCACCGTGCGCGCTGACCTCGATCTCCCTCGGTTCAAAAATACCCGACTTGACCTGCACATAGACGATTTTCCGGGAACCCGTGTCCATGACCGCGCTCTTGGGGACCATAAGCAGTTCACCAAGCTCAACTGGAATAGTGACATTAACGGACATATTGCCGTCCAATTCTCCGCGGTAGTCCTTGATCTCGATCAAGGCATTGACCGTGCGGGTGTCGGGATCAAAAATACCGCCGATCGAACGGATCACGCCCCGGGTCTTCTCAAAATAAGCCGGGACCTCGATCTGGACCTCCTGCCCCACTTCCACAAAACCACGATCACTCTCGAATACCTGGGCCACGACCCAATAATTGACCCCTTCCTTGAAGAACAATAATTCCGGCTGGTCCCAAGGCGTCTTCCAGGACACCTTCTGCATCTGCTCCATCTGCATGGTGCCCAGACCGAGTTTCAATAATTTCTCCTCGGCAGCATGCAATTTTGTCTGCAGGTCGCGGTAGATCTCCCTGTTATTGCGCACATGCGCGTAACGCTTATAATCGCGGTATACGCGCGCATACTCGACATAGGCTTGGATGTATTCATTCTGGTATTCGTATAATTCATGATTGGTCGACACATACCCGGCCGCACGCACCGTCTTGACCAATGGCTGAGCGGACACCGGCATGGTCCTCACCCCGATCAATTGCACCTGCCCGGGCGTCAAACTGACCTGCGCATGGCCAGAGATCCCTCCCCCCACTTGGGACGAAGGTGCTTCTGCCTTCTTCTTGACCAGCTTCATGCCGCAAATCGGGCAATTACCCGGCATATCGCTGGTATAGTGCGGATGCATGGGGCAATACCAGGTCTCCTGTGCAGCCCAGGCGCCCGCTGCCGCAAAAATAAGCAAGACGATCGATAGGATGTATTTTTTCATAGCATCAACCTTTCACCTTGCAGCATTTCGCCGTGTGTTTGAAGCAGCATGATGTATCACCGCCGTTATGGGCACATGCCTTGCGGCACTCTTCCATACGCCGACTCTCCTGATGGTGACGGAAGAATTTATGGGCATGGGCCGGTTGAGCTGCAACAAACATGATCAATATAAGGGATACGATGGTACGCATAGTCTTTCCTCCATGGATAAAAGATGAACAGGCCGTTGGGTGGAAAAAGACTAAATACGGAGGGTGCGCTGGAGAATGAACAGCGGAACTGCGCTCACCGGTCCGGGCGGACCGTTAAGAAAAACCGGCTTGATGCTGTGCACCGGCTTGAAAGAAAAATTCTGGATGAAGACAGGCGTGCTGTGGATATTGGATACGGCCAGATCGAAGACCTTGACGTTCTCGGCAGATTTCACCATCGATGAACAGCTGCCGCAGCTATCCTTATCCGTGTCTGCCTTAGCTTTCTTGTGGCAGCAGGAAGCCTTGGCGGCATTCTCTGCCTTGGCCAGATGGCGGATGCAGCAACACAGAACAGAGCCGGCCAGGAAGATCCCAGCCAGGGTCAACGCAAATATGGATTTGAACGTCATGCGCATATAATTAACCGCCTTCAATCAACTATAGCACCACACTATTGAGCAGTCAAGGCCGGCAAGGCTGCAATAGGAGTGATGTTGATGATGACCGGCACCAACCCCTCAATATTCTTCAGTGCCCCGCTGTCCTGCATCTGCACGGGCAACGGAACCCCATTGCCATCACGCTTGATCATCAGGTTCAGGTTCGCAGAATTAAGGTCGATACCACCGACGTCTTCCTTATCCGCCCCCACAGAGACCCTGCGTTCCGGCATGGCCGTCTTCATGGCAGCATCAACAGTATATTTGCCAGGTCGGGGATCAATGTTCTGCCCCTTGCCTTGCAGATAATTCTCAAATAATGTAACCGACTTGGCCCTTTCCATATCACTTAAGAAACGATCAATTTTCTGGACCTTGTCTTCTGTCTTTGCTATGTGTGAATTCAACATCACTATAAAATCATCTCCCATATCAGGAATAGAACTGGCGATCATCTTTAACACGCCTATATTATTGGGGATCTCCCAGTCAGTCGATACCCATTCATCCGCAGTGACAGGAGCTCCGCCGCTTGTTAACATGACCAGCAATGCCCTGACCAGGGAATCCGGAGATTCCTGCCCGCGACGCTGATTTATCGGAACAAGCAACGCATCAATATCATCGCCGATAAGATCGTACCGCGTCTTTTTATCTGTGATCCTCGCATCAGGGCCGCCATTGGCCAGATTCTTGATGCTGGACCATGTGGCATTAAGCTGGGCCCGTAACTCCCCTGCGTACTGCCTTAATGGTGCGATCCTGCCCGCATCATCGACCACGATGCGCAGCCGGCTGGGCCTGGGATCTATCAAGGCCCTGTCATCTGCCGTCTTCATGGTCCAGAGATTATTCGAATGTTCGATAAAATCTGAAAAACGCTGCGAGTTCTTCAATAACTCTTTTGGTGCGACCAAGAATCTTTGAAAATTGGCTTCATTGGATGGATCAAAGGATGGCGCATCAATAAAGCCGATAATGGTCGTCAACTGCGCAGGCAGGTTCCATTCGGTATTCAAGCTGCCGTCCTTTAAAGGAATATCTTCCCTCATGGTCACCAGGAATTCCTGCACCGCTGGATCAATGGTGGTAAAGCGTGCGCCAAGCCGCGCAACAGTATCCTGAATGATCTTCAAGCGTTCCGGATCCTTACGTGCTTCCTTATCCTGCTCAAACACCTCTATCTGGTCGACGATGGCCTTTAATTCCGCACTCACGTCACGGGCCGTACTTTTAATGATGTCCGTATTAGGGATGGTCTTGATCGATGAAGGAGTCAGATCAAAATCATCCTTGGCATGGGTGATCATGGCCCGATCGAACTGGCGGGGATCTAGGACAGGCCTTCCGTCACCGCTGCCATCATTATAGAAATTGACCACAGCAAGCTCTTTACGATCGGTCGCAGAAACGGCGTTCAAGATATTGAGCACATTGCTGGCCCTTGTACGCAAATTATCATAGGAAGATTTGATCTGCTTCCATTCGAATGATGGAGTTTGAAGTGCGGCACTCAAATTAGAAACAGCACCTGGAAGTTCCCAAGCCTTTGCCTTTTCCCAATCCTTGGTAACCCCTGCCTTGATCCCATCTTCAGGCTTACCAGACTGTCCTAACCACACAAGTTTGCCATCACCTGTTTTTACCTTCACGCCGCCTTCCATGAACAGGTAGTGCAAGGCCCGCAGAAGAACATCAGCCTGCGTATTAATGTCCAGAACCGTTCGATAATCGGTAGTAATGCTCTCGGCAACAGTACGTAATTCCGTCTTTAATTTCGCAATGGTGGGCTGGTCTTTTTCCTTCTCCAACTTCTCCAACTTCTCCAACTGAGCCTTGATGGTTTCCATCTTGGCCAGCGCAGCGCTCATCGCAGTCTTTAATTCTGCTACTTTCTTTAAATTCCCGCCTTGGGACACAATGGCTTTTGATGGATATGCAGGGATATCGACCGTGGCTGTCATCGCCGCGTCTGGAAGATAGATATATTTTCCGACCAAGGGGTGCTCTGAAGATGTGCCAGGCATCGGCTGAATGCGGTACAGCTCACCGGCATCCGCCCTAGCCACTCGATTAGGGCTGATGAACATCCCCTCATGGAAAGTCACTCTTTCACCATCCGTCAGATCAAAAACTTCTTCTTTGGCAAAGTCGATCCCATCAACTTTGACAGGAGCGGCATCCAGCCCTAAAAACTCCAACTGATGATCGATCTCTGCCGTCGGCTGCCCTTGGATCCTACGAATAACAGCCCATACAGGGTCTTTTTGATCTGTTTCGCGTGTGCGCTGTGCGGCCAATTGAACGATAAAGGCTTGCGGGTCGATCTGGTTATCTCTGCCTGAAGGGGATACTGAACTCTCTTCATCGAGACCAACTCCAACGAGGTCGAGGCGCGAGGAATTTTCCCCCGTCGCGGGTGCCGTAAACTGCTCTTCAAAAAGATGCACATCCTTGGCAGCTGCGGGATCAGCCGCCACCATGGCCGGACTGATGAATCTGGTCCGCTGCTCCATCCCCCGACCTTGAGCATCGATCAAAGCGACCCCGCCCGAGAAATATTTG
>JAYVSG010000134.1:0-3772 GCA_043775535.1 Candidatus Omnitrophota bacterium | reverse complement strand
GAAGAGAATATGGAAACCGCCATGCACATCCCTGCGGCGGCATACATGGGTCCCCGGCTGCGTAATAAACATAATACAGCCAGAAGGAAGAACAAAAGGCCCTGGGTCTGATGCTTGGTAAAAAGTACATACAAATAAGGCCAGAAAGAAAAAGCGAACAAGGTCCAGGCGAGCAAGCCCTCCCTCTCCCCCCATAAACGCCGGGCGATCAAAAATATGGCCAGGGAAGAAAAAAAGATGCACACAAGGCCCAGCATGAACAAAGGCCTTAAGGTTTCTGTATCTTCCATCCACCGTTGGAATAGGGCGATGGCAAGGACATGGAATTCCTTGCCGTGAAGCCACTTGATCTTGTCCTGGTCAAAGATCCCATGCATTTGGGAAGGATACTGCATCAAGGGCAAGGCTTTTGACGCAGGCATGTAGAAATCCTCTGCATCACTTGGCCAGAACTGGATGTCCCAGCAGGCAATAGCCAGCGCAGCGGTGATAATAAATGAACCCAGGATGGTGAGTAAGAATGGCCTGCGGATGCCAGTGAGGATGAGATCAGACCGTAACAATGGCTTGGGCCACCGCATAGTCTTTGGAATGCGAAATGGTTAACAGCACCTGGTACTTGAAGCTCTTGTCCGCATGGATACAGAGCGGCCTGCCCTCTGCGTCATTGACAATGTTCAGGTCTTGCCAGGAAATCCCTTTTTGGTCGGGTAAGGCTTTGAACACCGCCTCCTTGGCTGCAAAACGGCCGGCATAATGCGGATACGGGAACTTATATCTTTGGGCGTAGCTGATCTCATCGGGGGTAAAGACATGGGCCAAAAAACCTTCGCCCCAGCGCTCGACCGCCTTCTTGATGCGTCCGATCTCTATGATGTCAACACCGGTGCCAAGGATCATTTGATCAACCGTGCCATTTCTTTGACGGCATCCTTAAGTCCGATGAACACCGCACGCGCAACGATGGAATGGCCGATATTGAGTTCTTCCATGCCTTCGATGCGGGCCACCGGACGGACATTATCATAATTAAGGCCATGCCCTGCATTGACCGTCATGCCCAACTTACGGGAAAAAGCACTCATGACCACGAGCTTCTTCAGTTCAGCCGCGCCGCTGCGATCAGCAAAGGCCCGGGCATAGGCCCCAGTATGCAATTCGATCATGGAGATCCCAAGGTCATGGGTCGCTTCGATCTGTTTCTTGTCCGGGGCAATGAAAAGGCTGACAGTGATACCCGCCTTCTTTAAACGCACACATGCTTTTTCAAGACGCTTCGCATTGCGAAGCACATCCAGCCCGCCTTCGGTGGTGATCTCCTGGCGGCGTTCAGGGACGAGCGTCACCTGTTCAGGCTTGATCGCGCAGGCCATGTCGACAATACCTTCGGCCAGGGACATTTCGAGGTTAAAACGGGTCTTGACGGTTTTTTTAAGGACAAGGATGTCCCTGTCCTGGATATGGCGGCGGTCTTCACGCAAATGCGCCACAATGCTGTGGGCACCAGCCTGTTCGCAGATACGGGCGGCAAGGACAGGATCAGGGTCTTCTTCCCGGCGGGCCTGGCGCAGCGTGGCCACATGGTCTATGTTAACACCCAGCTTAGGCATTTATTCGCCCAAGCCTTTGACATAGATCCAGGTGATCACCGCGAGCATGAGTGAGATCAACTTCAAAAGCAGGTTGGATTTAAGCCATTTTCTCATTTTTTATTCTTTTTAACCTTAGGAGGTGTCAGCAGTTCTTTTAAAAGGTTCACAAAATGTTCCTGGCTGTTGACCTGGATGAAACGCCCCCCAAAAGCAAGGCTGACCTCCCCGGTTTGTTCCGAAGCCAGGACGACAACGGCATCGGTCTGTTCGCTCAAGCCCAAGGCTGCCCGATGACGAGTACCGACCGTTTTATTGACGGACGGATTTTCTGAGAGCGGGAACAAACAAGAGGACGACGCAACGCGCTCCCCCCTGATCACAACACCGCCGTCATGCAGAGGCGATGCGGTCACGAACAAGCTCTGTAATAAAGGCGACGATACCCGCGCATCAATGAACACGCCGCTGTCCACGTACAGGTTCAATTTCATCTCACGTTCAAAGGCGATCAAGCAACCGATCTTGTTCTTGGAAAGCTTATAGACGGCATCCGATATCTCTTCGATCAAGGCCTCGATCTCCATATCACCGAGCGAAAGACTGAACAAATGCTGCTGCCCCAAACGGGCCAGCCCGGAACGTAATTCATGCTGGAAGATGACCACGATCACAATGATCCAGATCGAGAAGAAATTCTTGAGCAGCCAGTTGAGCACCTCGAAACCGAGGACCTGGGAGGCAAGCAAGGCAATGATCAGGTAGGTGATCCCTTTAAGGACCTGGAAGGCACGCGTACCTTCAAAGAACAAAAGGACGCGGTAATAGACGATCCACAGGATGAGGATCTCCGCTAAGCACTTCGCGATGGCCCAGGCAGGAAAGGTCATATAATGGCATCCGTCATGGTGGCAACTTCTTTCATGGCCGCCACATCATGCACGCGCACGATGCGGGCACCCTTAGTAATGGCAACGGCAACCGTTGCCGCCGTACCCCAGGCACGGCCTGAAGCTTCCTTGCCCAAAACTTTCCCGATGAAGGACTTACGTGAAGTCCCGACGAGAATGGGACGACGTAACACTTTAAATTCATTGAGACGATGCAATATTTCCAAATTCTGCTCCGCCGTCTTGGCAAATCCGATGCCGGGATCAATGATAATTCTATCTTTTTTTATACCCATTTCCAAACAAATTCCAAGGCAATCGCGCAATTCCCCGACCACTTCCTTGACCACATCCTTATAACGGGTCTTTGCCTGCATGCTCCGGGGATCGCCGCGCATATGCATCAACACGATCGAAGCCTCATGGCTCGCCACCGACTTTAACAATTGGCGATCGGGCCGGGTGCCCATAATATTATTGATGATCAAAGCCCCTTCTCCCAAACAGGCCTCTGCCACATCCGCCTTGTAGGTGTCAACCGATATGGGGACCTTTAAACTCCGGACCAAGAGACGCACAGTCGGCAAAATGCGTTTCAACTCTTCTGCAGCGAGGACCTTAGCTGCTCCGGGACGAGTGGATTCCCCTCCCACATCCAGGATGTCCGCCCCTTGCACAACCAGCTCCCTGGCACGGCGCAGGTGGAAGGATGGGGACTTTCCCGACAATCCATCCCGACTGAATGAATCAGGGGTCAAATTCATGACACCCATGATCAAGGTCCTTCGCTGTGCCAGCAGGTCTTTAAGCGGCATCTTGCCCAAGGCCCGCCTTAGGATCAGGCATGTTCAAAAGCACCCGTGCTTCCTCGATATCGATCGTCTCTTTTTCGATCAAACGGGCCGCAAGCGCGTCCATCTTGTCCCGGTTGTCAAAAAGCAATTTCTTGGCACGCGCGTAGGCTTCATGCACCAAACCATGCACTTCCTCATCGATCTTACGTGAGGTGTCTTCGCTGTAGGTCTTCTCATCAAAGATGTCACGGCCCAGGAAATGCTGTCCGCCGCCCTTGCTGAAGGCCAATTTATCAAGCTTCTCGCTCATGCCATATTCACAGATCATGCTGCGGGCGATCTGCGAAACCCTTTGCAGGTCATTGGACACGCCGGTGGTGGTATCGTTCATGTAGATCTCTTCGCCTACCATCCCTCCCAATAAGACGACCATCATGCCTTTCAATTCCTTCTTGGACATGTAATGCTTGTCTTCTGTCGGAGGTGTCAGCGTGTAGCC
>JAYVSG010000133.1:0-2230 GCA_043775535.1 Candidatus Omnitrophota bacterium | reverse complement strand
CTTCTTAAGCAGGGCCATACGGGCCTTCAAACGCCTCCTGACCATGGCTTTATCCACCAAGGGCAGGAAATACAGGGAAAGGTCCATTTGGAAGAACGGACGCTCAATGGACAGGAAGCTCTCCCCCATCAGCTCGTCAAATTTCTTTTTGCCTTTGGAGGTGATGCGGTAAACATATTTCTCAGGCCAATTGCCCTGGCGCCCGGTCTGTTTCTCAACCAGTGCAGCTTGTTCCATTTTCTTTAAGGGGTAATAAATCGATTTGATCTTTAAACCAATATTGGGCAGGAGGTCTTCTTCGATCTGGCGCTTGATCTCGTAGCCATGCTTGGGGCCGGCCGCCAGCAGACCAAGGAACAATAATTCATGCTCGATCATGGGGCTTGAGCCTCTTTGGGATCTTCCTTCTCTTCCGGGTCCGGAGGGACCAGGCCAAAAGCGATATCCAGGCCATGGAACATGGCCTTGGATGCGATGCGCTTGGCATTGGTGCTCAAAGAAGACAATTCGATACGGGTCTGCGCTTCCCCCGTTTCAACAAAGAAGACACCGACTTCCGTAGTGTTCACGCTGCCCTTGATGCCGACGAGAACGACATACCCGCGCACCTCGTCCTTCATCAGCACTTCATAACCCTGCTTCTTAAAGACCACGAACGAAGCACGCATGACATCCCAATAGGATTTGTTATAGCTCTTGGCAATGGCATTGGTCCGCTCTTTTTCTAACACCCGGGTGGAAGAACCCCACAAGGTCTTTCCCATCTCAATAGGAGAACAACCGGCCAGAAGAAAGACTGCCAACACCATTATGGACACTGAATACATCTTACCCTTTCCCCTGAAATTCATGCAGCCTGCTCAATTGGGATCTGTAATTATCACAGATCTTTTCCAGACCGGACGCCTGGGCGCGGTTCTTGGTCAATTCATATTGCAATAGCTGGTTCTTCTCGATCAAATGTGCATTAAGTTCTTTGAGCTTCTGGGCGGTCATGCGCAGGCCGTCCGCCTCCTGTAATAACTGCTCATTGGCTGCTTTCGCATCGGCCAATTCAGCGCTAAGTGTTTCAGTCGATTGGGTGGACGATTCACGCGACGCCAGGGCGCTCTCTTTCTCAGCCCTCATATGCTCGACGGCAGAGCTGGCCACCTTGAGCTCTTCTCCCATTTGCTGGCGGATCAAGGTCGCTTCTTCCTGCAAAGACTGCAGCTTCACATGGCTTTCATCCAATTGCACCTGCAAGGCAGAATTGTCCACACGCAATTGCTCGGCATGTTTTTGCAAGAATGAGAATTGTTCGCTGTCTTCACCTTCACGCTTGGCTTTTTCTTCCTTAAGCGACTGGTTCTCCCGGGTCAAGGCATCGATCAAACCCATGGCTTCCTGCGCCTGGGCCACTCCCTTGTCGGAAATGACCCTCAATTCATCCTCGAGCTCATCAGCCCTTTTCTTATATTCCACTTCCTGTATGGAAGGCCCTTCGGCCTTGATCAATTCTGACGGGTCAATGATGGGGACAACCTTTGTCGCCGCAGGCTGGGAAGCTTCTTTATTGAGCAGGTAGAACAAAAAACCAACGACGGACAAGGCCAGGAACATCACCGCGCCCAACACATAGATCAGGGTCATAGCCGCCTCACCATATTGATCTGTTTTTTAGATACCCGCTGTAATCCTTGACCGCATCTTCGAGACTTGTGAACGGTTTCTGATAACCCGCCCCGCGTAATTTGGACATGTCTGCTTCAGTGAAATACTGGTAACGGGACTGCAGGATCTCAGGCATGGGAACATATTCAATATCCGGACTCTTGCCCGTCGCGGCAAACAAGGCCAGGGCAAGGTCTTTCCAGGTGCGCGCCTTGCCTGTCCCGACATTGAAAATACCGTTGATCCCGGGATTTGCCATCAAAAATATCATAACATCGACCGTGTCCTTGACGTAAATAAAATCACGCATTTGGCCGCCGTCGGTATACGCAGGGTCATGGGACTTGAAAAGGGATATCTTCCCTTCGGAAACAACACGGTCATAGGCTTTGGCCGCCACACTGCGCATGTCTTCCTTGTGGTATTCATTGGGGCCGAAGACATTGAAGAATTTCAGACCGGCCATCCGGTCCTGATGGCCGTGGGCCAGCATCCAGACATCGAATTTCTGCTTGGATTCCCCGTAAAGGTTGAGAGGTTTTAATCGATCGACGAGTGCTTCATCATCCTTATACCC
>JAYVSG010000132.1:0-5296 GCA_043775535.1 Candidatus Omnitrophota bacterium | reverse complement strand
CGTTGCCGATTGTTTGGAGACCACGGTTGAGATAGGCATGGAGTACAAGAAACTGTTCTTAGATCTCGGAGGCAAGCGTTGGGACATGGTCGAAAGCCTGAATGTTTCCCCAACGTGGATCGAATGTTTAAAACACCTGGTGAAAGAAAATGACCAAGCCCACGTTTAAGTTCGGACCCATCGTCGTCATCTTGTCGCTTTTATTAATGGCTTATTATATGAAGATATTCTATGCCGCTAAAGCCCGCCTAGGAGCCGCCCATGTGGAAGCGCCATCTGATCAAGCCGGAAAGTAAGTTCCGTCTTTCTTCCATTGGAACTGGGGTGCCAAAAGAATTTGACCTAAGCAAGGACAGGGCGGAAGACGCTTTGAAAACCTTGAATACGGAACTTGAGCATTTGCAGGAATTATTGGCTGCCGAGGCCAAACATAAGGTGTTGATCGTCCTGCAGGCCATGGACACCGGCGGTAAGGATGGGACCATCCGTTCAGTTTTCAGCGGCGTCAATCCCCAGGGTGTCAATGTGGTGCGTTTTCAAGCCCCGTCGGCAGAGGAGCTGGCCCATGATTATCTATGGCGCATCCATAGGAATACACCCGAGAAGGGGCAGATCACCATATTCAACCGCAGTCACTATGAAGATGTGGTCACTGTACGCGTACAGGACTTAGTTCCCGCCGCAGCGGCCAAGAAACGCTACGGCCACATCAATGACTTCGAACGCATGCTCACCGACGAAGGTGTGACGGTCTTGAAATTCTTCCTGCACATCAGCAAGGACGAGCAGAAGCAGCGCCTGCAGGAACGCTTGGATGATCCCAAGAAGCATTGGAAGTTCAAGTTGGGTGACCTTGATGTGCGCAAGAGATGGCCGCAGTACATGCTGTCCTACCAGGAGGCCATAGAGCGCACCAGCACGCCGTGGGCCCCGTGGTGCGTCATTCCCGCGGATAAGAAGTGGTATAGGAATCTGGTTGTGACCCAATGCATCGTCGACCATCTCAAGTCCCTCAAAATGAGCTACCCCAAGCTCGATATCGATCCCAAGAAGATTAATTTTAAATAATTGATTATTAGTCAATTATTTATCTTGACATTTTAGAATGATTTGTTAATATTTTTGTATATTCATCAATTCCGGTTCACCCCCTGAACCCCGCCGCAAGTTTCTTCTTATTAATTTCCCCCGATCATGATCGTTTCGAATGGACGTTCTGGGACTGTCATTTAATACCGGTTTATCCGATCTTGGTTTGCAATATGCTGAGTTGATTGCCGATTTCATATTTCGGCAAACCTCCTTGGGTGCGCTAGTATTGATCGCGGCCATTCTCTTGGCCATATGGGCTTCAGTCCGTTCAGGCTTGTATCAACCCCTCGTTGTTTTATTCTTCTTAGTGCTCACCATTACTTTTATTTGCTCTCCTTATAAGGAAGACGCACAGGGCAAAAGATCTCCTGTGATGTTGAGTTTTTTAGGTCAGGGTGTGGATGCAGCGGTCACAGGAGCCATACATGCACTTGAGGCCAATGCAGAAGGGGAATGGACTCATTATTTCCCACAACCATTCATGGTGCAGGATATTTCTCTGAGGTTTAAAGAAGCATTGGAGAGAGGTACTTATGATATTGCATTGCGCCGGCAGCTGGACAATTTTCTCCAGGATCAATATATGCCGGCGTTGGGAATGTTAAGACAAGATCCTCTAGTGCTTGAATGGCATGATCTGTGGCCCGGACATGATCGGGTCACCGGTCTTTATTCCCAGGATGGGAAGAAAGAATGGGCCTTGCTTGAGAAAGAGTTGATCAAGGGGTTGGATCAAGATCCGTATTTGAAGAGTGCTTCTCGAAATAATATTGCTTCTTTGGCCCATTCTGATCTGCAGTCCGTTGAACAGGGCTTGATACGTTCTATGGTCCAGGGTCAATTGAATAGGGCAGCACATATAAAGACGCCTTCCTTGGTATGGCAGATATCCTTCTGGCTACCTAAGAGCTTCCTATATATCTGTGCTTCAGCCAATGTTCTGCTTTATTCCGTATTCCCGCTAGTCATGTTGGCCCTTGTGTTGACCCGCAATATGAAGATCCTGATGGACTATTTAAAGATCTTTCTTTGGATCAAATTCTGTCCATTGGCAGGCGCGTTATCCTTCCAGTGCTCATTATTCCTTGCGGGTCTGCAAGCCCAGACATCCCAGGATCCATCTTGGGCGTGGGAGCGTCCTTATTATTGTCTGGCGGCGGCAGTGATGATCGTCGTAATGCCGATACTCATGTTTTATTTATTCAATCAAGGAGGCTTATATGCAAGGTCTGTTGGTCATGCTGGTCCTGTTATGTTCCGTCATTAATGCCTCTGCCGGGGATGTTTCCTTGATAGGGGTTGAACAAAATGAAGAGATGGAGGCCCCAGTTTCGGAGAATCCGGTTGTCCCCTCTGTAAAGATGGAAAAGATCGATGCTGATCTTGAAGAGATGCATGATTTCATGCGCCAGGAAAATGAACGTTTAAAGGTCATTAAGATGTTGAATCTGGACGTGGAGCGTGCGGACCTGGAACTGAAGAAACGGGAGATCGAAGTGAAGATCGTGGAGCTTAATAAGGGTCAGGGCAGCGCGGCGGTCTTGCCTGCTGTGGCTACGGGTTCTGTATTGAAAGTGGCGGGTATTTTTATGAATGGGGAAATGCGCGAAGCATTGATGGACCTGGATGGTGTGCATGTGTCTGTACATGAAGGTCAGAAATTAAATAATGGAATTGTGATCAAGAAGATATCTGCAGATGAGGTGCTGATCCAACATGAAGATGGTCAAGAAGAAGGCATCGGATTGGGAGTCTGACATGTCGGAACGGCTTGGCCATATATTGATAAGTCAGGGAGCGATTGATGCGGATAAGCTCGATTTTTGCCTTAATGTGCAAAAGAATAACGGGGGCGAAGCCATTGGCAAGGTCTTGAAGCATTACGATTTCATCAACGAGGAACAGATTGCCCGTGCCTTGGCGCAGCAAGTAGGTTGGGATCTTTACGAAGGTGACTACACGGTGGACAGTCAAATGGCTGCTCTTTTAGGAATGGATTTCCTGCGGGAACATATGGTATTTCCCGTTTGGGAGAAGGGTGAGTCTGCTTTTGTCATGTCTAGGACCGATGATATGGCTGCAACCGATCATATACAGGCACGGCTCAAGATGAAGGTCAGATTTTATATTGCTCCCGAAGCATGTTTACGCCAAGCCTTGGATAAATTTATTGTCACCCAGGCTGCATGTCCCAGGATCGATGGAGAATTAGACAAAGGGCCTGAGTTTTGGTTTGATCGATGCCTGGATCTTGCCATCGCAAAGAATGCGACCGATATACATATTGAGCCTTCACAGAAAGCAGTGGAAGTCCGGTTCCGTATCGATGGCATTCTATATTTCATGGATTCCTTGCGTCTTGAACGGCTGCCCCGCTTGGTGAATGTGATCTTTCACAGGGCGGATGTCACGGTCAGTGATTTCGGGCATTTTCATGACGCCCGCTTTACCCGCCACCATATGGATCGTACGGTGGACATTCGTGTTTCTCATATCCCATCGGTGAAGGGGTCATCCTTGGTCTTACGGTTACTGGATAAGGACAAGGCTGCCCTCGATCTTACTGCCTTAGGGTATGGCAACGCACAATGGGAGCTCATACGTGCCGGCCTTGCCAAGCCGGAGGGGATCACCTTGGTGGTCGGTCCAACGGGATGCGGTAAAAGCACCACCCTCTATGCCATGCTTAATTATTTGAAATCCATATCCCGTAAGATCGTGACGATCGAAGATCCCGTTGAGATGCACCTGTCCTTAATGACGCAGGTGCAGACCAATGATAAAAGAAGTGTGGATTTCAGCAATACGGTGAGGGCATTCATGAGGCATGATCCGGATATCATCCTTGTGGGTGAGATCCGGGACCAGGAAACAGCACGGGAGGCGGTGCGTGCGGCCATGACCGGACACAAGGTCTTCGCAACGCTTCACGCCAACCGTCCTGTGGATGCCATATTAAGGCTTCATGACCTGGGGGTCCCATATGCCAATCTGGCAGGTAATTTGACCATGGTCATCGCGCAGCGTTTATTGCGTAAGATCTCTCCGGAAGGGGGATTCAAGGGGCGTACAGTTGTTTCGGAGGTTTTGTCCATAACGGAAGATGTCGACGGTATGGTCGGCGAGGGAGCGATGATGTCTTTACGCAAATATCTCAAGGCAAGCAAGGAATACATGACCATGCGTGAGGATGCTGTACGTTTGGTCGATGAAGGGGTCACCAATATACAGGAAGTCGAAAGGGTCTTAGGGTGATGGGACATTGGAGATATAAGGCGATCACGCGGACAGGTCATGAGCAGGTCGGCATCCTGCAGGGCAAGCGTGGAGAGATCATGGATGCATTGCAACGCAAGGATGTTTATGTGGTCGAGATGGGCAGGGATTATCTATCCATTTTAAGGGATCTGAATTTGCCCCGAAGGGTATCGAGTGGCACCTTGGCCCAATTCTTTGAGGATCTGCACAATATGCATGCGACAGGAATATCTACGGTGCAGATATTGCGGTCTGTCAAAGAAATGACCAGGGATAAGGTTATGACGGATGTTCTATCTGTGATCGAGAGAAATATACAAGAAGGATATAGTTTCACGGATGCGGTGACGGCGGCCGGCATTTTCCCATGGATCGTACCCACCACCCTGCGGGCAGGTGAGAAGGCGGGCAGGTTGCAGGATTCCTTCAAGGTGCTTCAACAGTATTTTCGACGGAGCAGTGAGGTCAGTTCCAAATTGGCAAATGCATTGATCTATCCGGTCATCGTCCTTGTTGTGCTGTCTGCGGTGATGATATTTGTCGGTGTCCGTGTGATCCCGCAATTGCAGTGCCTGTTGCCGGCAGAGTCATTGGACCATGGAGCGACGCAGGGGGTGCTTGTCCTAAGCGGTATCATGCGCCGGTACTGGCAGGTATTATGTCTGTCATTCCTTATCCTGATCGGATCTGTGGAAGCATTCCGGCGGAATGACAGGAAGGGTTTTGAGGCTTTGCTCTACCGTTTGCCGGTCATTGGCGGAATTATTAAAGAATCCGAGCTTTCGTTCTATTTCTTGAATATGTCGGTCTTGTTAAGAAGCGGGGTGCCGATCCTTAATGCGATCAATGACCTGGATGCGATGAACTCAGGTCAGGTGAGCCGGCATTTCTATAAATGCCGTGATTATATGTTCGGCGGGATGCCCTTCTGGGAAGCGGTGAGGAT
>JAYVSG010000131.1:0-3166 GCA_043775535.1 Candidatus Omnitrophota bacterium | reverse complement strand
AGGCCCGTAAGGTCAAAGAGACCATAAAGGTAAAGGCATAGTATGGCAAAGAATAGACCTATGGTCGGCATCATCATGGGCAGCCAGTCGGATCTGAATGTCATGGGGTTGGCCGCGGATGTGCTGGAACAGTTCGGCATCCCTTTTGAGGTGACCGTCGTGTCTGCCCACCGCACGCCTAAACGCATGTTCGATTATGCAGCCAATGCGTCCAAACGCGGTTTGAAGGTCATCATCGCCGGTGCCGGTGGTGCCGCCCATTTACCGGGCATGGTGGCATCCATCACCACCCTTCCGGTCATCGGCGTCCCTGTCCGCTCAAGCAATTCCATTGAAGGTTTGGATTCGCTCCTGTCCATTGTGCAAATGCCCGACGGCATACCCGTGGCCACGGTCGCGGTCAACGGTGCCAAGAACGCCGGCATCCTAGCGGCAGAGATCATTGCCCTTTTTGACAAGAAAGTTGCGGGAGAATTAAAGAGGCATAAATTGACCTTAAGGTTGAAAGTAGAAAGTTCCGTCAAGGACATCGCCAGGAAAGGTTTTAAAGCGGTACGTGCCGCCTCCAAATAACATGTTCATCGACTCCCACGGGATATCTTCCCAATCACATATCCACCAGGACATCCGTTTATTGACGGAGCTGCTGGCCGATGTCATCCGCGAGCAGGAGGGTGATGAGCTGCTTTTGAAGATCGAGCAGATCCGCGGACTTGCCAAGAAGATCCGCGGCAACCACAATCCTTTGCTTGTTGAATCGCAGAAGAAGCTCATTGCCTCGCTTTCCTATACCGAGGCCTACCAGATCGCCCGGGCCTTCACCATTTATTTCCAGCTGGTCAATACCGCCGAGGAAGTGCAGCGCATCCGCCGCCTCCGCGATTATGACCGCAGCGAGGATATCCTGCAGGACATGTCCCTGCGTAAATTATTCAAGGACTTGATCGAACAGGACATCGCCCCCAAGGACATTGCCCATTTCCTGTCCAACAGTGAGATAGAGCCCATATTGACCGCGCACCCGACGGAAGCCAAGCGCCGCACGGTGCTGGACCATTTGATGTATGTTTCCTCTCAGCTCATTCAGCTTAACCGCCCGGACCTGACCTTTTCTGAAAAAGATCTTCTGGGCAAGCGTGTGAAGGAGACTCTGGAGATCCTGTGGCAAACCTCTGAGGTGAGGAACCGCAAGGTGGAGGTGCTCGATGAGGTGGACCAGACGCTGTATTATTTTGACCGTACCATCATCCCGCTGATCGCCAATGTGCACGACACCATCTACCGGGAGTTCTTGAGGCTTGGCGTGGAATTGCCCCGGGACATCAAGCCCTTCCTGCGTTTCGGTTCATGGGTGGGTGCGGACCGCGACGGCAATCCCAATGTGACGCCGGTCTTGACCCATACGGTCGCTGTCAAACAGCGCCAGCTCATCATCCGTTTTTATCTTTCCCGCATCGAAGACCTGATCCGCCGGTTCAGCCAGTCGGAACAGTACATCAATGTGAGCCGTAAGTTCCAGGACTCCCTGGACCAAGACAGGGCGGACATGTCGGACCTGGCCCGTGACCTTTTGCGTTACGAGAGCCACGAAATGTACCGCCAGAAACTTTCATTCATCCACCGCAGATTGACCATGGTGCTGAGCAACGGCAAGGGCGCCTATCCCGACAGCAAGGCCTTTGTCGAGGACCTGCACATCCTGCAGGACAGTCTGCTCAAGAACAAGGGCAAGTGCACCGCGCATGGTGACCTCGAACACTTGATCATACAGGCGGAGACTTTTTGTTTTTACTTGGCTAGGTTGGATTTCAGGGACCATTCCGGAAAGATCCGCAAGGCTATTGCTGAGATATTCAAGGGTGAGGTCACTGAAGCAGACCTGCTCAAGGCCATCAACCAGAAGGTGCTCCGCAAATGGCCCGTGTTCCAATCGCCGGAGGCCAAGGATATCGTCGAACAGATCAAGATGTTCCGCCAGCTGAAGGAGCATTTCGATGAAGGTATCGTCGACAGTTATATCGTCAGCATGACCGAGACATCTTTTGACATGCTGGCATTGTTCTACCTGGCCAAGCGTGAGGGATTGATCACCATTTCCGGAAAGACGGTCAAGTCCGCGCGCATGGGTGTTGTGCCGTTATTCGAGACCATCCATGCCCTGCAGGTCTCCCATGAGGTCATGGAAGCCCTCTTCGCAATCCCGCTCTACCGTTCCTATTTGAAGGCGAGGGGGGATGTGCAGGAGGTTATGCTTGGATATTCTGACAGCAGCAAGGACGGCGGGTATCTGGCCGCGAATTGGAACCTTTATTTGGCAGAGAAGAATTTGCACCGCGTGGGCTTGAAGCATGGGGTCAAGATCAAGTTCTTCCACGGCAAGGGCGGCACCATTGACCGCGGCGGCGGCGAGTCCCACCGTGCCATCCTAGGCCAGCCGTATTCCGCTGATGCCGGTTTGATCAAGTTGACCGAACAGGGTGAGGTGGTTTCCCAGAAATATGCGAATCCGATGGTCGCCAAGCGCAATATCGAACAGCTGATCTCCGCCGTCGTGACGGCCAATCTTGTGACGCGCAAAGAGGTCAGGCATAACGAAAAGATCAAGGGTTGGGAAGAGCATGTGCGCGCGCTTTCCGAGGATGCCTTTAAATTTTACCGCAAGCTCGTCTTTGAAACGCCTGGTTTCCTGGATTTCTACCATGAGGCCACGCCCATCAGCGTGCTTAAGATCACCAAGATCGGTTCGCGTCCGGCCAGCCGCAACAGCGGCGAGCGTTCCTTTGAGCAGCTGCGCGCCATTCCCTGGGTCTTCTCTTGGGTGCAGTCGCGCTATATCATCTCCGCCTGGTACGGTGTGGGCTATGCCTTGCGCAATTATATCGATGAGCGCGGGGAGGAAGGTTTGGAACAATTGCGGGAGATGTACCGCAAATGGCCCTTCTTTAATTCGATGCTCCATAATTTGCAGACCTCCCTGGCCAAGACCGACCTTTACATTTCTGAGCTTTATGCCGACATCGTCTCGGACGAGGCCCTGCGCATCAGGATCCATGAGGCCATATCAGAGGAGCACGAACGGGCGGTCAGTGTGGTCCTGGAGATCACCCAGCAAAAAGGGCTTCTCGATTACCACAAGGTCCTGCAGGAATCGATCAAATTACGTAAT
>JAYVSG010000130.1:0-2273 GCA_043775535.1 Candidatus Omnitrophota bacterium | reverse complement strand
GGAACCGCCAGCCCATCTCGACCTTATAGAACCATTTGGCGGATAAGGCGCTTTGCTCAACAATGAGGAAGATGAAAATCACGATAATGCTCAGCATCTGGCAGACGGTCTTGACCTTGCCCGAAGCTTCTGCGGCCAACACCTGCCCCTTGGACATGGCATTAAGCCTGGAAACGGTCACAACGATCTCACGGGCGGCAATGACGATCACCATCCACCACACCACTGTGCCGAAATACGCCAGCACGCCGAATATGGAGAGCATCAGCACCTTGTCCGCGATAGGATCCATGATCTTGCCGAAATCGCTGGTCTGATTGTATTTTTTGGCAAAGTATCCGTCGTAATAATCGGTCACAGCAGCAGCAAGGAACAATACGAAGGCGGCCAGATAGGAAGACTGGTTATTGGCCAGGATCAAAAGCACAATGACAAAGGCGAAACCGAAACGTGACAGGGTCAGGATATTGGGAAGGTTCATCATACTGCCACACCGGCCAGGTCATATTCATAGGCATCGGTGATGTCCACATCGACGAAATCCCCTGCCTGGAGAGGCTTTGAAGAACGCACATAGACCAAACCGTCCACTTCGGGCGCATCATACTCGCTGCGGCCGATATAGGTTTCCTTGCTGTCCTTTTCTTTTTCCTCGATGAGCACCTTCAGACGGCGTCCCACAAAGCCGGCCTGCACTCCCTTGGAGATGGCCTGCTGGTCGTTCATCAAGGTGTCCAGACGCTCTTTCTTTGTCTTTTCCGCGACATGGCCGGACATATGGATCGCAGCCGTGTCCTCTTCCTTCGAATAGATGAACACACCCACCCGTTCAAAACGCATGGCGGTGTTGAACGTGCGTAATTCCTCAAAATCTTCCTTGGTCTCACCGGGAAGCCCGACAATATAGGTCGTGCGCAGGAACCCGCTCGGCATGGCCTTGCGGATCTTTTGGATCAACTCGACCGTACCGTCCGTCGTGATGTTGCGGTTCTGTTCCTTGAGGATATGGTCGCTGATGTGCTGCAGTGGCATGTCGATGTACTTGCAGATCTTGGGCTCGGACGACATGACCTCGATCAACTCGTCGGTCACATGGGCGGGAAAAGCGTACAGCAGGCGTATCCACTGGACATTCTTGCAGACCTTGACCAGCTCTTTCAAGAGCCGGGCCAGAGATTTCTGACGGTAAATGTCCATGCCATAGGCCGTAATGTCCTGCCCGATAATATTGATCTCTTTCACACCCTTGGCATCCAGGCCTGCCACTTCCTTGACCACGGATTCGATGGTGCGGGACGTGAACTTACCCTTGATCTTGGGGATGGCACAGAAGGAGCAGGCATTAAAACAGCTTTCGCAGATCTTCACATAGGCAAAATGCTTTGGTGTCAGCTGCATCTGCTCCGGCATATTGTCCTTAGACAGCGTCGGGGTCCCCACAAAGGCATCCACCTCTTTGAAATCCGCGACCAGGTCCTTGCCGTAACGCTGGGCCAGGCAGCCTGCCACGATCACCTTCTTGATCTTGCCCTGCTTCTTCAATTCCAAAAGGTCGAGGATGGTATCAACAGGTTCCTTGCGTGCGGATTCGATAAAGGAGCAGGTGTTGACGATGACGGTGTCGGCCTCTGCCCCGTCCACAATGCGGTGCCCGTTCTTCTTCAGGCGGCCAAGCAGCATCTGAGCATCGACGAGATTCCTCGCGCACCCTAAATTGATAACGCCGACCTTCTGGCCGGCGCCTAAACGTTCTTTTTGGAAATCTGTCGTGGTCTTCATTATTTTTTGACTGTCAAACCGTCCTTGGTGATGACCACGCGCTTGGCCTTGCGCTCATTGGAACCGAGTGACCCGATGCTACGGCCGTTGACCTCAAGTTCCAATTCATTGATACTCTTTCCTGATAACTCGATCTGGTCGCGAGCGCTCCACGCTTCGACCGTGCCCTTGCTCATGGTCATGGCAAAGACCACCTTGCCGTCGGTCTTGACCTGGATCCAGCTGTTCTTGACCGCGCGCACCGTTAATTCCACCTTGTGGCTGTTGCTTTGGGCTTTGACCTTTTGCTCGGGTTCGACAGGAACAACAGCGGCAGGAACAACCTCAGCAGCTTGCTGTTCTTCATCCGGTTCATCCAAGACCACAGGCACGACTGGTTTTGGTTTCGGTTTAGGCTTAAGCTGCACGACTGGCGCCTTTTCAACAGGCTTTGCCTTCACGACCTTGACCTTGGCAGGCGTTTTGGGCCTGTTCTTGATGGCGTTGACGACACA
>JAYVSG010000129.1:0-3450 GCA_043775535.1 Candidatus Omnitrophota bacterium | reverse complement strand
GAAAAGACCGGTGTGGTCAGTGAGTATGAGAAAGGCGTTGAGAAGACAAAGGCATTCATGCGAGGCCTGCCCAAGGATCTGGACGAAGATGCCTTTTCCTCTGAGGTGACAGATTATGCCGCCCAGAACAATATCGCGATCCTGACCTTCTCGCCTGGACAGAAAAAGACCGAAAGCCTAGCAGAGACGGTCACGGTGCGCATGAGCGTGCGTGCGCCCCAGTACAGTGACCTTTTGAAGTTCATCAAGGCTGTGGAATCATCGCCGTATGGTCTGCGTATTGATTCCTGTTCCCTTTCCGTACAGGCGCCTTCGCGGGCCGGGGACAATTCAAAGAAAGTTTTAAGCGCTGTTCAGGCAGAATTGGATATCGCATCCGTGAGTATAAAGAAGAAATGAAAAATGCCGGGCTGTCTATTTTATTATTATCCGGGGTCTTTTACGTCCCGCCATGCCTTTACGCGGAGGGCGCTCCAGTCTTGGCTACAGCTTCTGTTACGGCTTCGGACCCAAAAGAGGACGATCTCGAAGATATTATGTCCGACTTCGTCTCCATCAGGAATCCATTTCTTTCCCAGCTTCCTGTTGCTGCACAAATAATTAAAACACCTGTTGAACCTGTTGTTCAAAAAGTTAATAATGGTGTGTCTCAAAAGAGCGTGGCCAATGTGATCAAGGCGGCCCCTGTTGTTGCGGCGCAGCTTACCAAGACCACAGGCCCTGAGGTGCACTTGCAGGGGATCATGTGGGGGATCGAAAGGCCGCAGGCGATCGTCAATGATACTGTTGTAGGGGTCGGTGATATGGTCCAGGAGATGCAGATCACCGGGATCACCAAAGACGGTGTTGAGGTTCTTGTACGAGGCCAGAAATTCCATTTTAAGATGGAGCAGTAAACGGAGAGCGGATGCGGATATTCCTGTTGTCTTTAGCGCTTTTGACTTTTGCCGTCCGTGCCGGTGCGGAAATGAACTGGGAAGACAGCCGGTTCCTGGATGCCAATTATTCCAAGAGGATCTCCATGGACCTCAAGGACGCTTCACTGGTCGATGTCCTTAAGATATTCTCCCGGCAATCGGGAATGAATTTTATCGCATCGCAGGAGGTCAGCGGCAAGAAGATCACCCTGTTCTTGGAGAATATCCCGGTCGAAGAGGCCTTGCAAAAAATATTGAAGGCCAATGACCTGACGTATGAGATGCAGGAGGGCAGCGATATCTTCATCGTGAAGCCTTCCTTGGCCGGCCAGAAAAAATTCATCACCCGCGTTTATCTCCTGAAGAACGCCACGGTGCCTTCCTCGAAATTGAACAAGACCATTTCCATTTCTTCATCCGATTCCTCTGCTGCCTCATCAACGGCGGCATCAGGTCCGTCCTTGGGCGGTGCCAGCGGTGAATCATCCAATGGCATCCTGGCAGCCATCAAGGCCGTCTTGAGCAAGGATGGAAGCTTGGTCGAAGACCCTCGCACCAACAGCCTTATCATTACGGATGATGAAACGCGTTTTCCCCTGATCGAGTCCACCATCGTGCAACTGGACGTGCCTGTAGCGGAGATCCTGATCGAGGTCGAGATGCTTGATGTTTCCAAGAACACGGCAGACAAGCTGGGGATCAAGTACGGGGACACGCCCCTGTCCATATCAGGTTCAAAGAGGGGGACCTTGTTCCCGCTGGCTAGGGACATCAATGCCCAGAATTTGGTTGATAAGGCATACCTTGAGGCCCTGCCGCAGTATACGCTCGGCACCATTGATGCCTCTAAGTTCTCAGCAACAATGCAATTCTTAAGGACAAGGACCGATACCAAGAACCTGGCAAGGCCGCGTTTATTGACCTTGAATAACCAGACCGCCCAGATCAAGATCTCCACGAATGAAGCGATCGGTGTGGCGAATGTCACCAATTCCAGCCAGAGTTCTTCCACCCAATCCGTGGAAGCGGAACGCGTTGCAACAGGGGTGTTCTTGACCGTGACCCCGCAAGCGAATGTGGCGACGGGAGAGATCATCATGGCGCTCTATCCTAAGGTCATCCAGGCCCGTGCCGGCAACATCCTTGATTCCCTGGGTCGTCCGTTCAAGGACCCGGAAGAGCGGGGTTCACAATCCATGTTGAAAGTCACCGATGGCCAGACCATTGTCATCGGTGGTTTGCTACGTACCGATACCACGAATACGATCACCAAGGTGCCCATCCTTGGCGATATTCCCTTGATCGGCGGGGCATTCAGGCACAAAGATAAGGAAGATACGGAACGGGAATTGATCATATTCCTGACACCGCATATCCTTGACCGCAATAAAAGAACCATTTCTGCAGAAGACCCGATCCGTTCCCATGAGGTCAGCAAGGCATTAGCGACCATTGAACAGCAAAGGTTTTAACCTATGGCCCGCCTGCGTCTAGGGGAAATACTCATCAAGCAGGGGCTGATCACCGAGAAGCAATTGCAGGAGGCGATCGGTGCCCAGAAGCAGCATAAGGGGCGCATCGGCGAGGTCCTGATCAAGCTTGGCATGATCAAGGAAGACGATCTCGCGACTGCCCTGGGGACGCAATTGATGGTCCCGTATGCGTCCCACATGTCCGGTTTGCTTAAACCGAAATCGGACCAAAGTCTTGAAAAACTTGTCCCCCACGAATTTGCCCAGAAGAACCTTGTCCTTCCGTTGTCCCGCAACGGCAATTCATTGACCGCTGCTGTCTTCGATCCGCTCGACCTTTTGCTCCTCGACAATTTAAAGATATTGACCGGTTGCGAATTGAACCTGGTGATCGCAACCAAGACCGACCTGCTTAAGGCGATCAATGAATTTTATTTGTTCGATGGTGAGAGGGAGAACAGGGGCGGTCTTCTCGACAGGGCCGTGGAAAGGACGCACGTCGTTATGGACGACGGCAGCCAGGGCAATGCCCCTGTGGTCAGCCAGTCGTCTGGAGATACCGAGCTCAGTATCGACCGCCTGATCGCGCGAGCGGAAGAGGCTCCGGTTGTCAAGCTTGTCGACCTCATCATCCGTCAGGCCATCGACGAAAAGGCGAGCGACATCCATATCGAACCGTTCAAGGACAAGATCGAGATCCGTTACCGCATTGACGGGACGCTGTACCAGATCCCGCCACCGGCCGCCCATTTGCATTTACCGATCGTTTCGCGCATCAAGATCTTGTCCAAGATGGACATCGCGGAGAAGCGCTTGCCGCAGGACGGGTCCATTACGGCAAAGCTGGAAGACCGTACGGTCGATCTTCGTATTTCCACCATACCGACGGTGTGGGGGGAGAAGGTCGTTATGCGTCTTTTGGACAAGGGTGCCATCAAGCTGGAATTGGCGCAGCTCGGTTTTGATAACAAACAATTGGAATTGATCCGCAAGGCGTTAAGCTCGTCGTACGGCCTGTTTTTTGTGACCGGACCTACTGGCAGCGGTAAATCAACGACATT
>JAYVSG010000128.1:0-1786 GCA_043775535.1 Candidatus Omnitrophota bacterium | reverse complement strand
TTTTAAAGCCTGCCAGGACGACTCCCTTTGCTGTTCGGAATAAGCATCGCTCCTGTTCTCTCCTCCCTCCACCTTGGCCTTCATTTCATTGATATGGTTGAGCCCGCTGGCAATGATCATAGGCTCTTTGCCTTGCCCGGCGATCTCCGCCATATGCACCGACTGCAGCCGGCTCAGCTCACTGAATCTCTTGGCAAGATAAATATATCTCAGACCTGCGGCGGTTATTTTAGGTTCTTGCGGCATGTACTTATCAAAATTTCTCAAAACGCGATCTTCTGCTCCTTTATTGGCCTTAAGCCGAAAACCGATGATCCCCTGCCCCAAAGCCACTAGGTCCTCGACCATCCGTGCTCCAGGAAAACGGTTGTCCAGGAACCTGACGATCGATGCCATCTCTGTATCGATACGGGCGATCTGTGCGTAGAGTTCCTGATCAAGCAGCGGCAACATTCTCACATCTTTAAATGCACGGTCGGTAAATAAGAGATACTGGATAAAGCCCACATCCATCAGCAATAGGTTTTCCGTGATCTTATCGATATCTGAAGGGCTCGCATCCGCAAAAGCCCTGGCCAACGATCGCCGGATCAGTTCCTTCCTTTGCCCAATGAAATTACCATCAACCGCTTGCGACTGGCTCTCTTTTCCTGCCGCAGGCTTCTCGACACCGATCAATCGGATAGACGGGTCTGCCTGCAACATCATCTTTAATTGTTCAAGCAACCGTCGCTGTTCAACGAACACAGAAATATTACGCTTGCCTTCCTCCTGAAAATACCTTCTGACATCATCCTCTTTCGGATCCCGCAACAGCTGATCAAGTTTTGCCACATCTGTAGGGTAGGCATGCGCATAACCAAAAAGTATCTTTTGCCCAAACTTGGTATCTGCCCCTTTGGACACAAGCGCAGATGCCGCCAGTATTGTCAGCCCCTTGATCGCCTGACGACGGCTGATATCCCCTGACAGCATTGCCGCATCTTTATATAGGACCAGTGGTTGCCGGGCAACTTCCGATAAAGTGTATTCGGTATCCAAAAACAGATCCGGGTCAAGGGCACCGACATGGACCTTATCCACCAGACCAGGATCCCTTCCCTGGATCGACGCAACCAGCAAACGCGCCGTCAAAACAACTTCATCATGCCCCAGATCCCTTAGAAATCCTTTTCTGTCCTCATTGAATCTGCCTTCAAAAGACGGCTTGATCACTTTCAACGGAGCGAAAGCCTTGAAGACCGCCGGTACAATATAGACCGTATCTAAAGTTTCCCCGTCCTGCATATAATCAAAAGACAACCTGACAAAATGAGAGATATCATACGGTGAATCTTTCAGCATCCCTTTATGGGTCACCGCATTCTTCATTAAAACGCCGATATCGTAAGGTTTGCTTATCTTTAACAACGCCTGGCCATCTTCTGAGAATGTGACAACACCGATAGCCCTTTTACGCGTTCGTCCTTCGTTGACGATCGGCATATTATTGTTCAAATAATCAATCGCTTTCGGGAACGTTACGGGCGTTTCCCACCACGTTTTCATGGCCGCATCAAACCGCACTGAGATCTGCTCCGCATTATCTAAATGTCCCGGAACATTGGCCGTAGTGCTCATAGCATTATCTATCTCTCCCCCAAAGAACCCGCCCGAAAAATACTTCCTAGGGATCATGGTGCCGGTCGCAGGGTCCTGCTCTTCTTTAATGTAGTTGTACACACCTTTCTTGAAGGCTTTAACGTACTGATCATAGATCTTCTGCTTCTCCTGTGGATCTTCAATA